>CAYTJS010000515.1:0-1332 GCA_964438115.1 uncultured Iamiaceae bacterium | reverse complement strand
GGACGCTCCTATGGATCGTCAAGTGGGTGATGGGGGCGGGTTCTCGAGTCGGCGGTAGAGCTCTCGGGCGATGTAGCGCTTGAGGCAGCGCTTGATCTCTCGGTCGGTCTTGCCTTCGGCTCGCCGCTTTTCGACATAGGCGCGGGTTGCCGGGTCCCAGCGGAGGCGGGTGACGGCGACGGTGTGGATGGCCCGGTTGAGTTGGCGGTCGCCGTAGGGGTTGAGGCGGTGGCGGGTGGTGAGCCCGGAGCTGGCGGGGATGGGAGCGACCCCGGCGAGGTTGGCGAAGGCGGCCTCGTTTCGGCAGCGGCCGGGGTGAGACCACGCGCACAGCACGACGGCGGCAACGATGGGACCGACCCCGAAGACCTCGAGGAGGTCGGGGCGCCAGGCCCGGACCAGGGTGGCGAGGTCACCTTCGTGGGCGGCGGCCTCGGCCTGCAGGGCCCGGCAGCGGCGGGCCAGGGCCCGCAGCGAGGTGACACAGGCGCTGGTCTCGACATCCCAACCGGCGTTGAGGCGTAGCCGGGCGGCGGTGGTGACCATGGCATCGGTGCTGCGGTCCCGGAACCGGTCCCGGACCTGTTCGGGGGCGGCAACGACGAGGGCATGGAGCTGGCGTTGGGCGACGGTGCCGGCCTCAACGGCTGAGCGTCGGGCGGCCAGCAGCACCGACAGCGCCGCTCTGGTGCCGCCGGCTCGGGGTTGGGCCAGGTGCTGACGGCTGAGGGCTTCGCGGGCGGCGCGCACCGCGTCGAGGGGATCGGACTTGGCGCCGCCGCGGCGGGCCGGCCGGTTGGGGCGGTCCAACTCGACGACTTCTTCGCCCCGCGCGGTCAGAAATCGGCACAATCCGGCTCCGTAACCGCCGGTGCCCTCGATGGCCCAGAGCCGAGACCCCGTGTGACGGTCCGCCATCGCCACCAGCTCGGCGTAGCCGGTCGGGTCGGTGCCCACGGTCAGGTCCTCGACCGCGGCGCCGGTGCCGGCGGCCACCACCGCGGCGGTGTGGGTGTGCTTGTGGGTGTCGACACCGATGACGGCATCGACTCGTTCTGCGAGCATGGTCACTGCGTTCACTCCTTTGCCGGATGGACGTAACGGTCCGGTTCCGGTTCGGAGTCAGGCAGGACTGTGACGGGACACGCCAGGGTTCAGTTCAGCTGGCGGTCAAGCTCCTGATCAGGCCAGTCGCTCCGGCCGGGCCGGTGCCGGCGACCACGAACGGACAAGTCCCGTCAAAGGCACGAAGCCAGTCAGGCGAAGGGTCACGCTCGCAGCCACCAGCTGCAGCCCAGCACAACACCCCGGGCCACGCCCGAGATCCTCACA
>CAYTJS010000514.1:0-1368 GCA_964438115.1 uncultured Iamiaceae bacterium | reverse complement strand
AGAGTCCCGTCGGGTGGTGGGGTTTGAGGTGTGATGCTCGGTGTGGTCAGCCCTTGAGTTGGGGCTGGTCGGGGCCAGTGTCGCGCGGTTGGTCAAGTTCGGCCATGGACGCTTCGGAGAGGTAGCGGCGGGCGATGGCCCACTCGTCGTGCTGGTCAGCGAGCACGGCGCCGATCAAGCGGAGTGCGGCGGTGTCGTTGGGGAAGATCCCGACCACGTTGCTGCGGCGTTTGACCTCCTTGTTGAGGCGCTCAAGGGGGTTGTTGGACCAGATCTTGCGCCAGTGGCCGGCCGGGAAGGCGGTGAAGGCCAGGACGTCGGTTCGGGCGGAGCGCATGGACTCGGCGGCCTTGGGGAACCGGTCGGTGAGGGTGGCGGCGACCTCGTCCCAGCGGGCCCGGACCTCCTCGGGGGTCCCGAGCGCGAAGATCGACCGGAACGCGGCGGCGACGAAGTTGGCGTGGGCCTTGGGGACCGTGGCCAGCAGGTTGCGGGCGTAGTGGACCCGGCAACGCTGCCAGGACGCCCCCGAGAAGCACTTGAGGATCGAGGCCCGCAAGCCCGCGTGGGCGTCGGAGATGACCAGGCGAACCCCGGCCAGGCCCCGGTCCTTGAGGCCACGCAGGAACCGGGTCCAGAACGTCTCGTCCTCGCTGTCGCCGATGTCGACGCCCAGGATCTCCCGCTGGCCGCCAGCGGTGATGCCCGTGGCGATGACCACCGCCCGGGACACGACCTGGCCCAGGGCGTCGTCTCGGACGTTGATGTAGGTGGCGTCCAGGTAGACGTAGGGGAACGCCGTGTGGCCCAGGGTGCGGCCCCTGAACGCGGCGACCCTCTCGTCGAGGCCTTCACAGATCCTGCTGACCTCGGACTTGGAGATCCCGGTGTCCACGCCCATCGCCGCGACCAGGTCATCGACAGCCCGGGTGGACACGCCGTTGACGTAGGCCTCCATCACCACCGCGTAGAGGGCCTGGTCGATGCGGCGGCGGGGCTCGAGGATCTCGGGGAAGAACGAACCCTTGCGCAGCTTCGGTATCCCCAGCTGGAGGTCGCCGGCCTTGGTCGACAGCACCCGGGGCCGGTGGCCGTTGCGGTGCGTGACCCGGCCCGGGTCGCGTTCCCAGGCGCCGGCACCGATGGCTGCGGTGGCCTCGGCCTCGATCAACGCCTGAAGGGCCCACTGGGCGAGCTGGCGGACCAGGTCGGTGCCCTCCCCCACCGCGAGCGCGTCGAGCAGTTCAGAAACGGCAGACTCATCCAGAGCCATCGGCGTGTCCTCCTTGGTGTGCACTTGTCGGTACACACCGAGCCTCACGCCGGTGGCTCACCTACTGGTGGACCCAAACCCCACCACGCCATGGG
>CAYTJS010000513.1:0-1464 GCA_964438115.1 uncultured Iamiaceae bacterium | reverse complement strand
TGATCCGGTAGGACTGGGGCTGGGGAGTCCGGCGGTGTCGGCATGGCTCATTACCCCCTGTCGTGGTCATGGCCTGGGGGGTGTTGTCACCGGCACGGTCGGGTGCGTGAACCTCTGATGGGGACATGCGACTGATCGCTGATTCGTAAGGTGGATGACGGCGAGCGCGCCTGGGACGGCCTCCCCGACAGTGACATCTGACGAGGGGAGGAAGTGGTGGCGACACCTGATGGGGTGACGGTGTGGGTGGGGCTCGATGTGGGCAAGGAGGCCCACTACGCCGAGGTCCTCGACGACGCCGGCGGCTCGCTGGCGAGCCGGTCGGTCAGCAACGACGAAGGCGATCTCGAGGCGCTGCTGGATGCGGCCGCGGTCTTCGGGGTGGTGGGGCTGGTGATCGACCAGCCGGGATCGATCGCTCAGCTGGCCATCGCCGTCGCCGCCCGCAAGGGGGTGCCGGTGGCGTATGTGCCGGGTCTGGTGATGCGCCGTGCCGCGGACCTCTATCCAGGGGAGGCCAAGACCGACCGTCGGGACGCGTTCGTGATCGCCGACACCGCCCGCACCCGCCGCCGCCAGGTTCACTGGCTCGACACCGCCAGCGATGAACTGCTGGAACGGCTCGGTGTCCTCAACGGCTTCGACATCGATCTCGCCGCTGACACCGTCCGGTTGGCCAACCGGCTCCGAGACGCCCTCACCAGCGTCTCGCCGGCGCTGGAGCGGGCCATCGGGTCTCGTCTGGCCCATCCCGGCATCCGGGACCTGCTGGCCGCCTATCCGACCCCCACCGCGCTTCAAGCGGCCGGGCGGACCCGGATCCGGAACCGGATCAAGACCCGATCGCCACGGCTCGCGGTCAAAGTCACCGACGCGGTCATGGCCGCCCTCGACGCCCAGACCCTCACCCTGCCCGCCGAGGCCACCCTCGGTCGCGTCGTAGCCGAACTCGCCGTCGAACTCGACCGCGTGCACCAACGCCGATCGAGCCTCGGCGACGAGATCGAGGAGGCGTTCCTCGATCACCCTTTCGGTGACCTGCTCCTGAGCCTGCCCGGCATCGGACCCCGCACCGGAGCCCGCGTCCTGGCCGAGATCGGCGACGGCAGCCGTTTCGCCAACGGCTCCAAACTCGCCAGCTACGCCGGCCTCGCGCCCGTCACCCGCCAATCCGGCAGCTCGCTCAACCACGAAGCCCAGAGCCGCCGAGGCAACCACCGGCTCAAGAACGCCCTGTTCCTCGCCGCTTTCGCCTCGCTGCGCAGCCCCGACTCCAAGGCCTTCTACGACCGCAAACGAGCCGAAGGCAAGAAGCACAACGCCGCCATCATCTGCCTCGCCCGCCGCCGCTGCGACGTCATCCTCGCCATGCTCCGCACCGGCGAACACTACCGAACACCAGTACCCGATGCCGCCCTAGAAATCGCCGCATGACCCCTTGACAAGAACATGGGGACACCCCCC
>CAYTJS010000512.1:0-1483 GCA_964438115.1 uncultured Iamiaceae bacterium | reverse complement strand
CTCTGCCTCGATGAGGCCCGCCGAGATCGCACCGCCGTCACCGCCGGCGTCGTTCCCGTCCAGGTAGCTGCGGTCGACGAGCACCTGACCGGCCACGATCGCGCCACCATCGCCCACGGTGCGGTTGGCGCTGAGCGTCGATCGGACGACGCGGACCCGGTCGGCGGTGATCGCGCCTCCCGCCGTCGTCGACCGGTTGCCGGCGGCCTCGGCGTCGATCAGCGCGACCTGTCCGGCGGCCACGACCGCGCCCTGCTCGCCCCCGCGGAGGCTCACGCCGTCGAAGGTGAGCGACGAGACGTCCGGGTCGCCGGCTACGACCTCGACGATCCGCTCGCCATCGCAACCCTGGTGGATCGTGGCACCGGCCCCGACCACCGTGATCGCACCCACCTCCGCGACGTCCAGGTCGCCGTCGGCGTTGCCGTCCTCCTCCCCGGTGCCACAGCGGTCCAGCGGGTACGTCGCACCAGGTTGCAGCGTGATGGTGGCCGGGCCCGGCACCAGCATCGAGACCGCCTCGCGCAGCGACGTGAGCCCGTCGTCGGGATCTACCACGTCCTCGACCGTCGTCACCTCGATCACCTGCCCGCCGGCCCGGGCCGGACCGGCGCCCGTGACCAGGACGCCACCCACCACCAGCGCGACCAGGACGAGGGCACGACACCGCGACGCCCCGGCGGACCGAGCCGTCATCGGGGCGCCTCGTGGACGGTGTCGCCCCCTCCGGCCGCCGCGCTGGTGGCCCGCGCGCCCAGCGGTGCGTCGAGGAGGCGGACGGGACAGGGTGCGATCCCCATCGGCCTCCATCGGCGGGCTCGGCCCGACGATGAAGCGGCGTCAGACCAGCAGGTTGTCGCGGAGGGCCTCGAGGGTGGCCTCGCTCACGCCGGCCTCGGTGGTGAGGTAACCGATCGGGCCGCCGTGGGCCTCGTGCAGGTGCTCGATGGTGCCGGCCATCACCGCCGCCGGGGCGGTGAAGAGCGACGCCACCCGCTCGACGGGGATGCCGTACTCCTCCACGATCGGGCGGATCTGGGCGATGCGGTGGTCGGAGCGGAACCGGTCGGTGAGGGCGTAGTCGGCGACGATGTCCTCGTCGGGCACGCCCAGGGCCGAGAGCAGCAGGCAGGCGGCCACGCCGGTGCGATCCTTGCCCGCCGCGCAGTGGAACAGCAGCGGCTCGGTGGCCGGGTCGGCCGCCCGCTCGACGAGGGCGCCGAACTCCTGGGGGAAGGCCGTGAGCATGCCGCGGTACAGGAAGCCCATGAAGTCGTCGTCGACCTCGTCGAGCTCGCCCGAGAGCACCAGCTCGGTGGCGCCCTTCTGGTCGCCGGACCGGCCGGCCATGGGCAGGTGGAGCACCTCCACGCCGTCGAGGGGCGGCGTGGGCGACGCGTCGCGCTCCTTGGGTCCCCGGTAGTCGATGAGGGTGCGCAGGCCGAGGGCGCGCAGCTGGGCCGCACCGGCGTCGTCGAGGTCG
>CAYTJS010000511.1:0-1501 GCA_964438115.1 uncultured Iamiaceae bacterium | reverse complement strand
TCAGCCAGGGCCAGATCGACGCCGTCCTCAACGCCAAGGCCGAGGACCGCCGGGCCATCGTCGAGGAGGCCGCCGGCATCCTCAAGTACCGCAAGCGCAAGGAGCGCTCCGAGCGCCGCCTGGCCGCCACCGAGGGCAACCTCAACCGCCTCCAGGACCTCGTGCGCGAGGTGCGGCGGCAGCTGCGCCCGCTGGAGAAGCAGGCCGACGCCGCCCGCCGACACGCCGGCGTGGTGGCCGAGCTGTCCGCCCTGCGCCGCTACATCGCCGGTCGCCAGATCGACGAGCTGCGGACCCGGCTGGCCGGGGCGGCCGAGGCCAAGACCGAGCTGGCCCGCGAGGGCGCCGAGCTGTCCCGTCGCCTGGCCCACCTCGACACCGAGGTGACCCGGGCCGAGGCCGAGCTCTCCGCCCGGGGCGCCGACGACGTGGGCGACGACCTCGTCCGCTTCGAGTCGCTGCGGGAGCGGGCTCGGGGCCTGGTCGCCGTGCTCCACGAGCGGGCCCGGGGCATCGACCGCGAGCGCCTGTCGGTGGTCGACCAGGGCGTGATCTTCTCGCTGGAGGCCGACGCCGCCGCCATGCGGGCCGAGCTGGAGGCCGTCGAGCTCGAGGGGGCGACCCTCGAGCCCGAGCTGGCGGGCCTGGTCGAGGCCGGCGCCCTGCTGGAGCGCGACCGGGCCGAGCTGGAGGCCCGCGCCGCCGAGTCCGACACGGGCGCCGAGGGCCGGGCCGCCGAGGTCCGGGGCGAGCTGGCCGCCCGTCGCAGCGGCATCGAGCGCGACACCAGCGAGGTCGCCCGTCTCCGGGCCCGCCTGGGCGAGCTGGCCGCTGCCGCCGAGCGTCTCGACCTCGACATCGGCAACCGCCGCCACGAGATCGACCGCATCGTCGAGGCCGAGCGCCCACTGATCGATGCCCTGGAGGAGGCCGAGCACGCCCGCAGCCGGGTCGAGCACGAGCTGGACCGGGCCGAGGACACCGTGCGTCGCACCGACGCCGAGCGCCACCGCTGGTCGGCCCGGGCCGACGCCCTGGCCATGGCCCTCGAGGACGCCCGCTCGCGGTCGGGGGCCGACCACCTGGTCGCCCTCGACGGGGTCCTGGGCCCGCTGTTCGAGGTGATCGAGGTCGACGACGGGTGGATGCCCGCCGTCGAGGCGGCGATGGGCGATGCCCTGGGCACCGTGGTGGTGGCCGACGTGGCCGCCGCCCGCCGGGCCATCGCCTCGCTGCGCGACGGCGAGCACAGCGCCGCGCTGCTGCCCCTGGGTCTGGTCGCACCCCAGGGGACCCGTCCGGCCGGGGGCGAGGCCGTGCGTGACCACGTCCGGGCCCTGCGCCCCGAGGTCGAGGCCGTGCTCGACGCCCTGGTGGGCGACGCCGTGGCCGTGGCGGGGGACTGGACCGCCGCCCTGACCCTGGCCGAGTCCCACCCCGGGTCCGTGGTGGTCACCCGCGAGGGCGACCGCTTCGGGCCGCGGGGCTGGCGGGTCGGCCT
>CAYTJS010000510.1:0-1529 GCA_964438115.1 uncultured Iamiaceae bacterium | reverse complement strand
ACCCCACCCGCACCACCCGGCCGGTGAAGCCCCCGGCCTCGACCTGGGCGACGGCGGTCCGGGCGGGATCACCGACCGGACCCTCCGCCGCCACCACCGCCACCGCCGCCGGAGCGAGCAGGCGGGCCACCGAGCGGGCCTCGGCCCGACGCTCCCGGTCGGCGATGGCCGCCTCGACCGCGGGCGTCTCCTCGAGGTCCAGCTCCACCTCGATCACCCCGTCGGCGAACTGCCGGTGGGCGGTGAAGCCGGCCCGCTCGAACACCACCAGCATCCGCCGGTTGTCGGGCAGCACCTGGGCCACCAGTTCGTCGATGCCGGCGTCGCGGGCGGCGGCCACGAGGTATTCGAGGAACACGGTGGCCAGCCCCCGGCCGCGGTGGTCCTCGTCGACCATGAAGGCCACCTCGGCCTCGTTGCCGGTCCGGAGCCGGTCGTAGCGGCCCACCCCGATGAGCAGGTCCCCGTCGAGGGCGACGAAGGCCATCCGGTCCCGGTAGTCGACGGTGACGAGGTGCTCGACCTCGGCCTCGGTCAGCCGGGGCTTGGGCGAGAAGTAGCGGTAGTAGAGGCTCTCGGGCGACTGGCGGTCGTGGAAGGCGACCAGGGCCTCGGCGTCGTCGGCGTGGATGGGACGGACGTGCACCACCCCGCCGTCGGCGAGGACGACGTCGCCCTCCCAACGCTGCGGGTCCTCCGCCACGGTCGCCACCGTAAACCGAGCATGGGAGACTCGGGGCATGTCGAGCGACACCGACGGCCGCCGGACCGCCTTCCGTACCTGTCCCCTCTGCGAGGCGACCTGTGGACTGGAGCTGACCATCGAGGGGGAGCGGGTCGTGCGCATCCGCGGGGACCGGGAGGACGTCTTCTCCCACGGCTTCCTCTGCCCCAAGGGCTCGACCCTCTCGGCCCTCCACGAGGACCCCGACTGGCTTCGGGCCCCGCTGGTGCGCGACGGCGACCAGTGGCGGGACGTCTCCTGGGACGCGGCCTTCGCCGCCGTCGAGGAGGGCCTCGGCCGGGTGTGGGCCGATCACGGCCGCGACGCCGTCGCCCTCTACCTGGGCAACCCCAGCGTCCACCACCTGAGCGGCGCCCTCTACAACCGGCCCCTCATCCAGTCGCTGCAGACCAAGAACCTCTACTCGGCGAGCACCGTCGACCAGATGCCCAAGCACGTGTCGTCGGGGCTGCTCTTCGGCGACGCCGGGGCCATGCCCGTGCCCGACCTCGACCGCACCGACCACCTGCTGATGCTCGGGGCCAACCCCTGGGCGTCCAACGGGAGCCTCTGCACCGCCCCCGACTTCCCGGGCCGGGTCAAGGCCATCCAGGCCCGGGGTGGCCGGGTGGTGGTGGTCGACCCCCGCCGGACCCGCACGGCCGAGGAGGCCGACGAGCACGTCGCCATCCGCCCTGGGGGCGACGCCCACCTCCTGCTCGCCATGGTCCAGGTGATCCTCGCCGAGGGGCTGGCCGCGCCGGGGCCGGCGGGAGCCCACGCCGACGGGCTCGACGACCTGCCC
>CAYTJS010000509.1:0-1539 GCA_964438115.1 uncultured Iamiaceae bacterium | reverse complement strand
CGTAGACGTCCTCGGTGTTCTCCCGGAAGATCACCATGTCGACCTTCTCGGGGTGCTTGACCGGCGAGGGCACGCCCTGGAACCAGCGCACCGGCCGGAGGCAGACGTAGAGGTCGAGGATCTGGCGCAGGGCCACGTTGAGCGAGCGGATGCCCCCACCCACCGGCGTGGTCAGCGGCCCCTTGATGCCGATGAGGTGGTCGCGGAAGGCCTCGACGGTGGCCTCGGGCAGCCAGTCGCCGGTCTCGTCGAAGGCCTTCTCGCCGGCCAGGACCTCCACCCAGGAGATGGCCTTGCCGTGCTTGGCGGCGGCGGCGTCGAGGACCAGCTGGGCGGCGGGCCAGATGTCGACCCCGGTGCCGTCACCCTCGATGTAGGGGATCAGGGGCTCGTCGGGGACCTGCAGGGTGCCGTCAGCGGCAGCGGTGATCTTCTGGGGGGCCATAGGGATGTCAGGCTACCGGTCCCGACGCCCCCGGACCCGGGCCGACCGGGTGCCCTAGGGTGCACCGCCATGTGCCGATGGCTCGCCTACCGCGGCAACCCGATCCATCCCGCCGAGCTGGTGCTGCACCCGGTGCACTCGCTGGTGGCCCAGAGCCTGCAGTCCTCCCTGGGGGCCGAGACGGTCAACGGCGACGGGTTCGGCCTGGGCTGGTACCCGGCCCCGGACCCCGGCGTCCCGGCCCCGCCCCCCGCCCGCTACCGGACCCTCGACCCGGCCTGGAACGACGAGAACCTGCGCGAGATCGCCGGCAGCGTCCACTCCCACCTCTTCTTCGCCCACGTCCGTGCAGCCGCCACCCCACCGGTCCAGCGCACGAACTGCCATCCCTTCCACCACGACGGCTGGCTGTTCATGCACAACGGGTACCTCGACGGGTTCCCCACGGTCCGCCGCGACCTGTCGATGGCCGTGGACCCGTCGCTCTACGCGTCCATGCTGGGCACCACCGACACCGAGGTGATGTTCCACCTGGCCCTGACCCACGGCCTCACCGACGACCCCGTCGCCGCCCTCACCGCCACCATCGGCCAGATCGAGGCGGTGGGCCGGGATCACGGGGTGCGCTTCCCGTTCCAGGGCACCGTGGCGGTCACCGACGGCACCACCATCTGGGCGGTCCGGTATTCGAGCGAGGGACGCACCCGCTCGCTCTTCCACTCGGTCGACGTCGCCACCCTGGACGAGATGTACCCGGAGCTGTCGGCCTTGTCCCACTTCGGTGACGGCGCCCGGGTGATCGTCTCCGAACCGCTGACCGACCTGCCGGGGGCCTTCCACGAGGTGCCCGAGGCGACGCTGGCCGTCCTCGCCCCCGACGGCTACGAGCACCGGCCCTTCACGCCCGCGGCCTGAGCCCCGGGCCCGGCGCCCGGGCAGACCTCAGCCGGCGAGGTCGAGGGCCTCGACGACCCGCCGGGCGGCGTCGGCCCGGTTGAGGGCGTAGAGGTGGATGCCGGGGGCCCCGGCGGCGAGCAGGCGCTCACCGAGGTGGGGGGCCTGGTCGACGGCCCCGTCGACCACGGCGGCCTCGT
>CAYTJS010000508.1:0-1552 GCA_964438115.1 uncultured Iamiaceae bacterium | reverse complement strand
GAGGCGACGGCCAGTGTGGTGATCGACCGGTTGCTGGCCGCCGGTCATCCGGTGGGAGCGTGTCAAGTTGTCTGTGTAAGTAGCTCGTTGGTTGGTGGTCAGATCCGGCCGGCGAGGCGGTCGGGGTAGGCGAGGGCGAGGGCGCCGAGGGCAGGTTTCCAGCCTTGGACGGTGGCGCCTTCGACGAGGCGGCCGGGGGCCTTGCGCTGGTTGGAGGGCTTGCCGGCTTCGGCGGCTCGTTGCCGGGCCCGTTTGTCCTCGATGTCTCGGATGGCGAGCCACAGGAGCTTGATGACGGCGTCGTCGTTGGGGAAGTGGCCTCGGTTCTTGATGATCTTGCGGAGCTGGTAGTTCAGCGACTCGATGGCGTTGGTCGTGTAGATGATCCGCCGCAGCGCCGGCGGGAACTCCAGGAACGGGATGAACCGCTCCCAGGCGTTGGTCCAGGTGGTCACGGTGGCCGGGTAGCGGCCGCCGAGGTCGGAGCCGGCGAAGTCATCGAGTGCGGCCTGGGCGGCGTCGACGGTGGCGGCGGTGTAGATGGCCCGCAGGCCGGCGGCGACGCGCTTGCGGTCGCTGTAGGACACGAACCGCATCGAGGCCCGGATCAGGTGCACGACACAGGTCTGGACCGTGGCCTGAGGCCAGGTCGCCTCGATCGCCTCCGGGAAGCCGGTGAGGCCGTCACAGCAGACGATCAGCACGTCGCGGATCCCGCGGTTGGCCAGCTCGGCGCACACCCCGGCCCAGAACTTGGCGCCCTCTGAGGCCTGGACCCAGATCCCCAGCACGTGACGGACGCCGTCGAGATCGACCCCCACAGCGATGTGGGCGGCCTTGTTGCGGACCTGGTGGCCGTCTCGGACCTTCACCACCAGGGCGTCGAGGTAGATGATCGGGTACAGCTCCTCAAGCGGCCGGGTCTGCCAGGCCCGCACCTCCTCGAGCACGGCATCGGTGATCTTGGAGATCGTCTCGTGGGACAACTCGGTGCCGATCGTGCGGGCCAGGTGCGCCTGGATGTCACGGACCGTCATCCCGCCCGCATACAGCGAGATGATCATCTCGTCCAGGCCCCCGATCCGGCGGGCGCCCTTGGGCACGAGGCGGGGCTCGAAACTGCCGTCACGGTCCCGGGGCGTGTCCAACGCCACGTCACCGACCTCGCTGGCCACGGTCTTGGGCGTCGACCCGTTCCGCGAGTTCGGCGAGCCCCGCCCCGCCGGGTCGCCCTTCTCATAGCCGAGGTGATCGCTCAGCTCGGCCTGCAGGCCCCGCTCGAGCACCGCCTTGATCATCTCCGGCAAGAAGCCGCCCTCCCCGGTCAACTGCAGGTCCCCGGACTCCACCCGGTCCATCAGCTCATCCAACAGCCCCGCCTCGGCCAGCTGCTCAACAGCCGCCCGCTCCGCCGTGGGCCCACGGTCATCCTTGGTCACAGTCATGGTCACTACCTCACTTCATCAGGAGCCCTTACACAGACCATCTGACACCTCCTCCGGTGGTTCCGATCCACCCGAACTCGTTCCATGCCACCCGGCCCCGCTGGGGG
>CAYTJS010000507.1:0-1563 GCA_964438115.1 uncultured Iamiaceae bacterium | reverse complement strand
CCACCCCGCCCCCCCACCCACCCCAACTGGCGTCGATCGGTTGCGCCCACCGCAACGAATCGACGCAATTTCGGGTGGGGGGAGGGGTGACGTGAGCGGCGAGACCACGCTGGGTGGCGCGGTGCTCGGGATCGACATCGGGGGGTCGGGGGTCAAGGGCGCGCCCATCGACCTGACCGCGGCCGAACTGGCAGCCGAGCGGGTGCGCATCGAGACGCCCCAGCCGTCGACCCCCGAGGCGGTGGCCGGTGTCGTGGCCGAGGTGGCCGCCGCCTTCGCCACCACCGGCGCCATCGGGGTGACCTTCCCCGGCATCTGCCAGCACGGGGTGATCCGCAGTGCCGCCAACGTCGACCCCGCCTGGGTCGACACCGACGCCGACGCCCTCTTCACCGAGGCCACCGGGCGAGAGGTCCACGTCCTGAACGACGCCGACGCCGCGGGCCTGGCCGAGGCCCGCTACGGCGCCGGCAAGGGGGTCCGGGGCGTGGTGCTGGTCCTCACCTTCGGCACCGGCATCGGCTCGGCCCTGCTCCACGACGGCGTGCTGGTACCCAACACCGAGCTGGGCCACGTCGAACTCCGGGGCGACGACGCCGAGCACTGGGCCGCCGCCGCCAACCGCACCGACGAGGACCTGACCTGGGCGGCATGGGCGGCCCGGGTCGACGAGTACCTGGCCCACCTCGAGCTGCTCTTCACGCCCGACCTGTTCGTGGTCGGCGGCGGGGTCAGCCGCAAGATCGACAAGTTCGCCGGGTTCCTCCATCGCCGCACGCCGATCGTGCCCGCCGAACTGCGCAACCAGGCGGGCATCGTCGGCGCCGCCCTGGTCGCCGCCGGCCTCGCCGCCAACCCCGGCGGCTGACGACCGCCGAACCGGCGGTCAGGAGGTGGCGGCGTTGGCAGCCTCGAAGTTGGCGAGGGTGGCAGCCACGTCGTAGGGGGCCTCGACGTGGGTCTCGGCGTCCCACTCGCTGCGCTCGATGGTGAAGAAGTCGCCGCCGTAGATGTGGATGGCGCCGGCGTGCTCCCGGGTCGGGTTGTGCACCGAGTGGATGGTGTCGTCGCCGAGGAGGGCCACGTCGGTCGGACGCAGGTCCTTGCCGCCGGAGCGGGTCAGGCCGGCCCCGTCCCGGCGCCAGAACGTGTTGTCCTCGCCGCCGGAGTACAGGCCGATGGTCGCCCAGGTGCGGTGGTCGTGGGGTCGGATCGACATGCCCGGTGCCCACACCACCTTCAGGATGGTGAGCTCGTCGCTGACGTGGAGTCGCTCGATCTCCGCCCGCTCGGGCGGCAGCGCCGCCGCCAGCGCTCCCGGCTCGGCCACGGTCCGGGCCAGCACCTCCTTCACCGCCAGCCGGGGCTGGGCCTCCTGGTTGGCGGCGATGCAGTCGGCCACGAACGCGTCCAGGTCGAACATGGCCCCATCCTCGCACCCCCTCACGGCCCCACCCCCGAACCTTGTGCGTTCGAGCCGTCATGGCGGCGGGTTTGCACAAGGTTCCGGGTGGGGTGGCGGGGGGCGGGCCTAGGGTCCGGCCGTGGACGACGGGGAGCTGA
>CAYTJS010000506.1:0-1574 GCA_964438115.1 uncultured Iamiaceae bacterium | reverse complement strand
AGGCGCTGGAGGCCTGGCTGGCCCCGGCCGGGCGGGCGGCGCTGGCGCCGGAGCGCTGGGCTCGGCGGGGCGACGCCGAGGCCGTCTTCCTCAACCAGCGGGGGGGCCGCCTCACCCGTCAGGGGGCGTGGGGCATCGTGGCCGCCCACGGGCGCACGGCGGGGCTGGAGCAGGCGCTCGGCCCCCACACGCTGCGCCACAGCTGCGCCACCCACATGCTCGACCACGGTGCCGACATCCGGGCCGTGCAGGAGCTGCTGGGTCACGCCTCGATCAGCACCACGCAGGTGTACACGGGCGTCTCGGTCGAGCGCCTGTTCGCGGTCTACTCGGGTGCCCACCCGCGGGCCGCCGGGTAGGGTCTTTTCATGTCCGATCCGACCGAGTCGACCGTGCGCGCCTCGCTGGAGGCCGAGCGGGACCAGCTCGCCAACCAGCTCGCCGCCCTCGACGAGGGCGAGTTCGACGAGAACTTCGCCGACTCCGGCCAGGTGGCCGCCGAGCAGGGCGAGGTCCAGGCCCTGGCGGCGTCCCTCCAGGACCAGCTCGACGCCGTCGAGGCGGCCCTGGGCAAGCTGGACGACGGCACCTACGGCCTCTGCGAGCGCTGCCAGCAGCCCATCGCCGAGGCCCGCCTCGAGGCCATGCCCGCCTCGCGGTACTGCATCGAGCACGCCTGACCGCCCGCCCGTGGGCCGGCTGCTGCACCTGGTCCGCCGGTTCTTCTCGTCGCTGCTGCCCGTCGGGCCCTCGGCGAGCGACGAGGCCTGGGCCCGGGGTCTGCTGACCGCGGCCGAGGTCGAGCTGTGGGCCCGCCAGGCCCGGGTCGACCGCCGCCACTGCGCCCGCGTGGCCCGCCGGGTCGAGGCCGGGGTCGGGGCCGACGCCCCCGACTGGCTGCTGCCCGCCGCCCTCCTCCACGACGTGGGCAAGACCGTCGCCCACCTGGGCACCTTCGGCCGGGTGGTCGCCACCGTCTCCGAGGCGGCGGCGGGGGAGGAGATGGGCCACCAGTGGGCGGCGAGCCGGGGTTTCACCCGCCGGGTCGGCCAGTACGTGGTCTACCCCGAGTTGGGCGTCGACCTCCTGCGCCTGGCCGGCAGCGCCGACGAGGTCGTGGCCTGGTCCCGGCAGCACCACCTCCCCGAGGCCGAGTGGACCATCCCCGCCGAGTGGGGCCGCCTCCTCCGCGCGGCCGACGACGCCGGCTGACGGGCCGATGGGGTCGAGCCGCTGGTTGTCGGGGGCGCGGGCGGATGGCGGCCTGCTGATCCCCGGCAGACCCCAACGGCACGCCGCCGACCTTCTCCTGGCCGCCGACCGGGTCGAGCTCAACGGCACCGGAGCGCACGCCGTCCTGGCCTGGAGCGACCACGGTGAAGATTGGCACCTCACGGCCTGGGCCCCCTGGCACCGGTACGGCGCTTCGGCCATCGCCGTTGCCCTGTCCACCGACCTCGCCACGGCCACGCTCGACCTCCGCCGCTCGATCGCGCAGTTGTCGGACCGCATCGGTCGTGGGCGCCCGGCGCCGGCGGCGGTGCCACTCGCCCCGGCCGTCCGTCGCAGCGGCG
>CAYTJS010000505.1:0-1595 GCA_964438115.1 uncultured Iamiaceae bacterium | reverse complement strand
GGGGTCAACGACGAGCAGAACGACGGGGCCACCACGGTCTCGGGCTCGGCCCCCGACCTGACCCACTTCGCCACCCGGTCGACCTTCGCCGGATCGCTGTTCCGCACCTACGCCGAGGCCGACGACCCCGACCTGGCCGACTGGTACCTGGACCTGCCCATCGAGGGCACCCTGAACCGCGCCGCCCTCGAGGCCTGGCTGCGGGATCCCCCGGGCGAGAAGCCCATGTACTCGAGCGCCGAGGACGTCGGTGAGGGCGAGGCCCCGCGGGGCATGCCCAACCTCGAGCTCACCGAGGAGCAGATCGATCAGCTCGTCGACTACCTCCAGACCCTGGACTAGAGGACCGCTGTGGCACTGACCGAAGACCGCCCGCTCGCCCTGTCCGCCGGGGACGACGCCCACGACGACTTCCAGCCGCTCGGCGTCTTCCGCCGACCGGCCACGACCCACGGCTGGCGCAGCTGGGTCACCACCGTCGATCACAAGAAGATCGGCATCATGTACGGCGTCACCGCCATGTTCTTCTTCCTGGTGGGTGGCTCCGAGGCCCTGCTGATCCGCCTGCAGTTGGCCCGGCCGGGCCAGTCCCTGCTGTCGGCCGACACCTACAACCAGGTGTTCACCATGCACGGCGTGACGATGATCTTCCTCGTCGTCATGCCCATGGCGGCCGCCTTCGCCAACTACCTGCTGCCGCTGCAGATCGGCGCCCGCGACGTCGCCTTCCCGCGGATGAACGCCTTCAGCTTCTGGTGCTTCCTCACCGGCGGCATCTTCCTCAACACCAGCTGGTTCCTGGGCGGCGGCGCCGACGGCGGCTGGTTCAACTACGTGCCCAACTCCGGGGTGGCGTACTCACCCACCCACGGCATCGACTTCTTCACCATCGGCCTGCTCATCACGGGCATCGCCTCGCTGGTGAGCTCGGTGAACCTCACGGTGACCGTGCTCAACATGCGGGCGCCGGGCATGACCATGATGAAGATGCCGGTCTTCACCTGGATGACCTTCGTGGTCCAGGTGCTGCTGGTGCTGGCCCTGCCGGTCATCACGGTGGCCCTGGTGCTGCTGACCCTGGACCGGCTCTTCGACGCCAACTTCTTCAACGTGGCCCAGGGCGCCGACCCGCTGCTGTGGCAGCACCTGTTCTGGATCTTCGGCCACCCCGAGGTCTACATCCTGATCCTGCCCGCCTTCGGCATCGTGTCGGAGGTCATCCCGGTGTTCAGCCGCAAGCCCATCTTCGGCTACCCGTTCATGGTCTTCTCGGGCATCGCCATCGGCTTCATGGGCTGGGGCGTGTGGGCCCACCACATGTTCTCCTCCGGCCTCGGCCCCGTCTCGGTGGCCGCCTTCTCGCTCTCGACGATGTTCATCGCCGTGCCGACGGGCGTGAAGATCCTCAACTGGATGGCCACCATGTGGGGCGGGAAGCTGACCTTCACCACCTCGATGCTCTTCGCCATCGGCCTGGTGGGCATGTTCACCATCGGCGGACTCTCCGGCGTGAGCCACGCCATCGCCCCGGCCGACACCCAGCAGACCGACACCTACTACATCGTCGCCCACTTCCACTACGTGCTCTTCGGCGG
>CAYTJS010000504.1:0-1604 GCA_964438115.1 uncultured Iamiaceae bacterium | reverse complement strand
CGGCGCGCCCGGAGGCGGCGGTGGCACCGCACCCGGCGCCGGCGGCGCACCCGGAGGCGGCGGTGGGACCGCACCCGACGCCGGTGGGGCGCCCGGAGGCGGGGGCGGTGCCGGCGTCTGGTCCTGCTGGTCGTCGGTGTCCGACATCATGCTCCTCCCGGGGGTGCTGCGGTCACGGTAGCCACCGCCTGCTCGAGGGCGCGGCGGGCGGCGGGATCGAGGTCGAGCTCCAGCGCCTCGGACCGACCCCGGGGGCTCATCTTGGCCACGGTGCGGGCCAGCACGTCGGCAGCCTTGTCGGCGCCGAGGTCGGCGGCCACGTCGAGGAGCTGGGTCTGGAGGAACACCAGGCAGAGGGCGTCCTCGTGGGCCTGGACCTCGGGGTCGGTCCGCAGGCCCTCCTTGCGGATGATGACGCCGACCCGGTCCACCACCTCGGGCCCGTAGCCGCAGCCGGCCAGGAGCTCGGCCACCTCGGCGGCCTGGCGGGCGGCCTGGTCCTTGCGCCAGCGCAGGTAGCCGGCCCGACCCTCGGGGTACTCGGTGCGGGGCACGACCCAGCGCCGCAGGTGGTGGGCCCGGGCGGCGAGCAGCTGGGCCGGGGACGGGTCCTCGACGAGGCGACGCACCCAGGCCGTCATCAGCTCGGCGTGGGCCAGCTCCTTGGGCCGCTCCTGCCCGCCGACGACGATGGTGTGGGGGTCGTCGGCGTTGGCGGTGTCGATGGCGGCGATCGCCCGCTGGAGGCGGAGGCGATCGGCGGCGCTCACGAGCCCTCGCGAGCCTCCTGCGGGCGGAGGTCCACCCGCAGGACGAGGACCCCGTCCTCGACGGTGGCCTCTGCGTCGCCGATGATGGCGTAGTCCTGGAAGTCGACCTGGGCCTGTTCGATGAAGGCCCGGCGCTCGTCCCCGCCCACCGGGGGCAGGTTGCGGCGGCGCACCGCCTCGGCCCGCTCCCGGAAGCGCTGGATCATGGCGTCGACGTCGAATCCCTCGGCCACGGCGCCAACCTACCCGGCCGGCGGCCGGGGGTCCTCGGGGTCGGGGGCGAAGACCGACCGGCTGGGCTGGGGCTCGCCCAGGAGGGCGTCGAGGTCGAGGGGACCCGCTGCCGGGTCGGCACCGGCCGGGGGCACGGCGGCCGGCTCGGGGGCCGGGGCCCGGCGCTCACGGCGCTCGGCCCGGCGGGCGTCGCGGCGGGCCTGTCGCCGCTCCCGTCGGGTGACGGGCACCCCGTCGGGGGGTACCGGGCGGGTGTGGTGCCAGTAGACCACGGTCAGGACGGCGATCAGCACCGCCACCGCCAAGAGGGCGCCGACGATGACCCAGACCTTCTGGTTGGCGTCGAGATCGAGGTCCAACAGGCCGCCGCCTTCGTCGACCGGCGCCGAGGTCGTGGCCGGCGGCGTCGTGGTGGCCGGCGCGCTCGGTGCGGGGGCCGAGGTGCCGGGGACGAGCAGGTCCCCCACCGTGGTGGGCGGCACCTCCTGGGCGGCCGCCGCCGGGCCGGCCAGGAGCACGACGGCCAGCGCCAGGGCGGACGCGGGACGCCGCCAGGAGGACGCGGGACGTCGCCAGGAGGCGCGGTGCGGGAGGCGCATG
>CAYTJS010000503.1:0-1618 GCA_964438115.1 uncultured Iamiaceae bacterium | reverse complement strand
CTGGCCGAGGTACGAACCCCCGGCGCTGAACCGCTGGATGCGGCTGTTGGTCCCGTCGGCGACGTAGAGGTCGCCGCTGACGGGGGAGACGGCCAGGCCGAACGGATCCCGGAACTGGCCGTCGCCGGTCCCGAAGCCGCCGATGGTCAGCTGGTGGGTCCCTTCGCTGTCGAAGCGCTGGAGGCGATCGTTGCCGGCCTCGGCGACCCAGAGATTGCCGGCGGCGTCGACGGCCAGGCCGGTCAGCCCCGAGAACTGCCCCGGGTTGCTGCCGTGGCCGCCGAAGGTCAGCTCGTGGTCGCCGGTGGCGCTGAACCGTTGGATCCGCGAGGTGCCGTGGTCGGCGACCCACACGTCGCCGGTCGTGCCGTCCACGGCGATCCCGGTCGGGCTGTCGAACTGCCCGTCGCCGGTGCCCGACCCACCCCATTGGCGGACGAAGGTGCCGGTGGCCGTGAAGACCTGGACCCGGTCGTTGCCCTGGTCGACGACGTAGACCCGGTTGGACCTGTCGACGGCGACCCCACGCGGGTAGGCGAACTGGCCCGGGTCGCTGCCGGCCGCTCCCCACGAGTTCACCAGTTGGGGGGTGTCGAAGGAGGCCCCGGCGGTGGTGGCCGTCCCCAGCGCAGCGAGGACGACGGCGCCGATGACCAGGAGTCGACGGATGGTGCACCAGGAGGTGGCCTTCATGGCCCACCGTCGCGTCATCCGGTGCGCCGGAACAGGGCGGTGTGTCCTGAGTCGCGGCCGTCCGGGGGGACGTCCCGAGGGCCGAAGGTCACTCACCCGAGTACCGGTGGCCGGGGGCGACCTGACGCCAGCGGGCGACCAGGGAACGTGAGCCGACGTTCGATGGTGAGGGCACAGATCTTCGACCGGCCGCGCCCTCGTCCGGTCGAGCAGGGGTTCACGTTGGCATCGCGTCAATCAGCGTGCCCTGACGACCCTCCCGACGTGAGCGGCGCGGTGAGTGCGGCCAACGTTGCGGTGGTGCGGGGCAGGGCGCGGCCGGCAGCGACGGCCGGCTCCCACTCGGGGCCGAGAACCTCGGCACCGAGCGGGCGCCAGGTGGCCATCGGGTGCTGCGCCATGGGCTCGAGCGGGGTGCCGGTCTCGTCGAGCCACTGGTCGACCAAGCCGTAGCCGGCCGCCGCCTCCCGTGGGTGACCCGCCCGCACCAGCAGGTTGGCGATGCTCGTCACCCGACCGATGGCGGAACCGAGCAGGGCGCCGTCGAGGAACCGCAGCACGGCAGCGGTGTAGGCGTCGGCGGCGTCGGGGAACCGCCCCTCGGCGACGGCGAGGTCCCCGCGCAGTCCCAGGGTTGTGGCCTGTCCCCAGGTGCCCCCCACGCTGTCGTAGACCTCGGTCGCCCGGGCCACCTGAAGCGCTGCTTCGTCGAGGTCGCCGCGGAGCAGGGCGAGACCGCCGCCCCGCAGGGCCACCAGGCCCTGCCACTCGGGTCCGGCCCGGTCGGCGGCGGCTTCGGCGGAGGCTTGGAGGGCCAGGGCAGGCTCGAGCTCCCCCCGGCTGAGGTGGACCAGCTGTTGGGTGCCGACGCACTCGGCCTCCCACACGGGATCCTCGCGCTCGGCCGCCAGCCGGGCCGCCCGGG
>CAYTJS010000502.1:0-1624 GCA_964438115.1 uncultured Iamiaceae bacterium | reverse complement strand
CGTCGTCGACCGGCCCGGCCAGGACGGCGACGCCTTGGAGCACCTGGCGCTCCTCGGGGGTCAGCCGGTCGACGCTCGAGGCGATGGCGTCATGGATGCTGCGGTGGCGGGCCGGTCGGTCGCGTCGGTTCTCGCCCAGCGCACCGAGCCCGTCGTCGAGCGCGGCCCGTAGTCCCGGCAGGTCGTGGTCCCGCAGTCGCAGCGCCGCCAGCTCGATGGCGAGAGGGAGGCCGTCGACCAGCTCGCACACGTCGGCCACCTCGTCGAGGTCGGCCAGGTCGCGGTCGGGGGCGACCTCGCGGGCCCGGGCCAGGAAGAGGTCGACGGCGGGGCCGAGTCGGTCCTCGCCGCGGACGGCCAGGGGCTCAACCCGGTACTCGTGCTCGCCGGACACGTCGAGTGGCAGGCGGCTGGTCACGACCGCCGTGAGCTCGCCGACCGCGGCGAGCAGGCTGCTCACGGCGGGACCGGCATCGACCACCTGCTCGAAGTTGTCGAGCACGAGGAGGTGGGGACGACGACCGAGGGAGTGAACGGCCAGGTCCAGCATCGAGCCGCCGGCCACCGCCGGCGGGGCAACGGCCGCGGCGACGGCGGGCAGGACGTCGTGGGGTTCGTCGATGCCCGCGAGGTCGACCCACACGGCCTCGACGTCGAACTTCCGCTCGGCGAGCACCCCGAGCTCGACGGCGAGCCGGGTCTTGCCCACCCCGGGGGGCCCGGTGAGGGTCAGGAGGCGGGCCGGGCCGCCGCCGGGCTCGAGCAGGGCCAGCAGGTCGGTCAACGTCTCGTCCCGGCCGAACATCGCGGTGGTCGGGTGCGGGAGCTCGTGGCGGGGACGCACCGAGCCGACCGGTGCGAGGCCGGGGTCGCGCGGTGCCAACCAGGTCCGGGCCGCGGCGATGAACTCGTCGACGCCGTCGGAGTCGAGCTCGAGGGCCTCGGCCAGGCAGGCCGCGGTCTCGCGGGAGGGCCGCCGGTCACCCGCCTCGATCTTCCGGATGGTGATGGTCGCGCACGGCACGCGCGCGGCCAGTTCGGCCTGGGTGAGGCCAAGGGTGCGTCGCCGCCGCTGCACCCACGCCCCCACGGTGAGCGCGTCCCCCGTCACCGGCGGCGACGTTAGCCCTGTATCGGCGCGGGTATCCCCGATCGATACCCGCGAGCGGGCGGGGAGTGGTCAGGTGGCCCCAGGGGGCCGAGTGGTCCCCCGAACGGAGGAGAATCCGATGCCCCGACGACTGGCCGGCGCCGCCGGCCTGCTGTTCCTGGTACTGGTGTTGGCCACCCTGGCCCTCGCCCCGGCGCCGCCGGGACCCGACAGTGAGCCCGCCGAGCTGCTCGCCTGGGTGGCCGACAACGACACCGGGATCGCGTGGAGCGGTGTCCTGTTCGGCGTGGCGGGCCTGGCCCTGCTCGGCTGGTTGGCCGGCATGGTCGACTTCGTGGGCGGTGACGAGCGCCGTCGGGGCCTGGCGGCCATGGCCTCGGCCGGTGCCGCGGTGGCCGTGCTCGGCTGGGCGCTGTCGGGGGCGGTGGGCAGCGGCGTGGCCGTGGCCGTGGAGGACCTCGACGAGACCACGGTGCTGTTGGGCCGTGCCGTAGACGGCCAGGCCCAACAGCA
>CAYTJS010000501.1:0-1662 GCA_964438115.1 uncultured Iamiaceae bacterium | reverse complement strand
GGGCACGCAGGCCTGCCGGGTCCTCCGCGAGGAGGGGTACCGGGTGGTCCTGGCCAACTCGAACCCGGCCACGATCATGACCGACCCGGACTTCGCCGACGCCACCTACGTCGAGCCCCTCGACGTCGAGGTCCTGACCCGGATCATCGAGCGCGAGCAGCCCGACGCCCTGCTGCCCACCCTGGGCGGCCAGACGGCGCTCAACCTGGCCATGGGCCTCGTCGAGGCCGGGGTCGTCGAGGCCCACGGCGTCGAGGTCATCGGGGCCGTCCCCGAGGCCATCGCCACCGCCGAGGACCGCGAGAAGTTCAAGCAGGCCATGATCGAGATCGGCCTCGGCGTGCCGCGGTCGGGCACCGCCCACACCCTCGACGAGGCCCTGTCGGTGGTCGAGAAGATCGGCCTGCCGGCCATCATCCGACCGGCCTACATCCTGGGGGGCAAGGGCACCGGGATGGCCTCGACGCCCGAGGAGTTCGCCCGGATGGCCAAGTTCGGCCTCGAGGCCAGCCCCATCAGCGAGATCCTCATCGAGCAGTCGATCGCGGGCTGGAAGGAGTACGAGCTCGAGGTCATGCGGGACCGGGCGGACAACTGCGTGATCGTCTGCTCCATCGAGAACGTCGACCCGATGGGCGTGCACACGGGTGACTCGATCACCGTGGCCCCGGCCCAGACGCTCTCCGACGTCGAGTACCAGCGCATGCGCGACGCCGCCTTCGCCTGCCTGCGTCGGGTCGGGGTCGAGACCGGCGGCTCGAACGTCCAGTTCGCCCTCGACCCCGAGGACGGCGAGATGGTCGTCATCGAGATGAACCCACGGGTGAGCCGCTCGTCGGCCCTGGCCTCGAAGGCCACCGGCTTCCCGATCGCCAAGATCGCCGCCCGCCTGGCCGTGGGCTACACGCTCGACGAGATCCCCAACGACATCACCGAGAAGACCCCTGCCTGCTTCGAGCCGACCATCGACTACGTGGTCACCAAGGTGCCCCGGTGGGCCTTCGAGAAGTTCCCGGAGACGCCCCCGGTCCTCGGCACCCAGATGCAGTCGGTCGGCGAGGCCATGGCCATCGGCCGGACCTTCCCCGAGTCGATGCAGAAGGCGCTGCGGTCCCTCGAGAACGGTCGCCTGGGCCTGAACGCCGACCCGGGCGAGACCGCCTACGACCAGCTCGACGACGACGAGCTGCTGGCCCGCGCCGCCGTGGGCACCCCCGACCGGCCCTACCAGCTGGAGGCCGCCCTGCGCCGGGGCATCCCGCTGGAGCGGGTGCACGAGGTCAGCAAGGTCGACCCGTGGTTCCTCGACCAGTTCCTGGCCATCGTCGAGGAGCGCGAGCACCTCGTGGCGGTCGGCCTCGACGGCATGGGCCGGGCCGACTGGCGTCGGGCCAAGCGCCTCGGCTTCGCCGACGCCCAGCTGGCCTGGCTGTGGGGCGTCGAACCCGCCGCCGTGCGGGCCGCCCGGCTGGCGGCCGGGGTGACCCCGACCTACAAGACGGTCGACACCTGTGGCGCCGAGTTCGACGCCCACACGCCGTACCACTACTCGACCTGGGAGGACGAGGACGAGGTGGCGCCGGGGGAGCGGCCCAAGGTGGTCATCCTCGGCTCGGGCCCCAACCGCATCGGCCAGGGCATCGAGTTCGACTACTGCTGCGT
>CAYTJS010000500.1:0-1668 GCA_964438115.1 uncultured Iamiaceae bacterium | reverse complement strand
GCTGGCCGCCGTGGGTGTTGGTGGGCAGGCGCCCGTCCATCTCCAGGTGGCCGTCCCGCACGAAGTCCTTGGCCTCGCCCGGGCCGCAGAAGCCGAACTCCTCCAACTGGCACAGCACGAACGGCGTGAAGTGGTCGTAGAGGACGGCGGTCTGGATGTCGTCGGGGCCGATGCCCGCCTGGGCGTAGAGCTGGCGGGCGACCAGTCCCATCTCGGGGATGCCGACGATGGCGTCGCGGTAGTACGAGGTCATCATCTGCTGGTCGACACCCGAGCCCTGGGCGGCACCGACGATGACCGCCGGCGGCTGCTTCAGATCACGCGCCCGCTCGAGGGAGGTCACGACCAGGGCCTGGGCCCCGTCGCTCTCCTGGCAGCAGTCGAGCAGGTGCAGGGGCTCGACGATCCACCGGCTGTTCTGGTGGTCCTCGAGGGTGATGGGCTGCTCGTAGAAGAACGCCTTCGGGTTGTTGGCGGCGTGGTGGCGGTCGGCCACCGACACCCGGCCGAAGTCCTCGCTGGTGGCGCCGTACTCGTGCAGGTAGCGCTGGGCGAACATGGCCACCCACTGCGCCGGGGTGAGCAGGCCGAAGGGCGCATACCACGAGAAGTGGGCCGCCTCGGCGTTGGCGGCCACGGGCCGGTCCTGCACGCCGGTGCCGAACCGGTGCCCCGAGCGCTCGTTGAACGCCCGGTAGACGACGACCACGTCGGCGATGCCCTCGGCCACGGCCATGGCCGCCTGCTGCACCGTGCCGCAGGCGGCGCCGCCGCCGTGGTGGATACGGCTGAAGAAGGTCAGCTCGCCGATGCCGGTCAGGCGGGCGATCTCGATCTCGGGGTTGGTGTCGGCGGTGAAGGTCACCATGCCGTCGACCTCGGAGGGCTCGATGCCCGCGTCCTCGAGGGCGGCGATGGTCGCCTCGCAGGCCAGCTGCAGCTCGGAGCGACCCGACGCCTTCGAGAACTCGGTGGCCCCGATGCCGGCGACCGCCGTCGTCCCGACAAAGCCCGGAACCGCGCTCATGGGAACACCACCTCCACCTTGCCCACCACGTGGTCGCCGATGCGGTTGGCCCCCGTGAGGGCCACCGTCGCCGACCGGGCGGCGTCGTCCTTGGCCTCGACCGTGCCGGTCAGGGTCATGGTGTCGCCCGGGTAGTTGGGCGCCCCCAGCCGGATCGAGAGCTTGCCGAGACGGGCACCCGGGCCCGCCCACGCCTTCACGAACCGCTCCACGAACCCGTTGGTCGTGAGGATGTTCATGAAGATGTCGGGGGACCCCCGCTCCTGGGCCAGGCCGGGGTCGTGGTGCACGTCCTGGTAGTCACGGGTGGCGATGGCCGTGGCCACGATGACGGTCCGGGTCAGGGGCAGATCGAGGGGGGGCAGCTCGTCGCCCACGGTGACGTCCTCGTAGGCCCGGGTGGTGGCGAGCTCAGGCACTGAGGGCCTCCTCGGCGATCAGGTCGCCCAGGCGGGCGAGGTGGTACGAGGGCCCGCCGAGCATGTCGCCGGCCTCCTTGGCCCACAGGAAGTAGCGGTGGACCGGGTAGTCGACGTCGGCACCCATGCCGCCGTGGAGGTGCTGGGTGATGTGCACCACCCGGTGGCCCCCGTCGGCGGCCCACCAGGAGGCCACCTCGACGGCCTCGGTGGCCTCGAGGC
>CAYTJS010000499.1:0-1668 GCA_964438115.1 uncultured Iamiaceae bacterium | reverse complement strand
CGAAGATGTAGTCGGCGAAGCCGGCCTGGGTGGTCCAGATCTTCTGGCCGTTGATGACCCACTCGTCACCGTCCAGCTCGGCCCGGGTCTTCAGGCTGGCGAGGTCGGAGCCGGCGTCGGGCTCGGAGAAGCCCTGACACCAGGAGATCTCGCCGCTCAGGATCTTGGGGATGAACTCCTGCTTCTGCTCCTCGGTCCCCCACTGGAGGATGGTGGGGCCCACGAGGGTGTCGCCGAAGAAGTCGGCCCGCATCGGGGCGCCGGCCCGGTGGAACTCCTCGGCCAGCACCACGGCCTGCATGGTGGGCAGGCCCCGGCCGCCGTACTCCTCGGGCCAGGAGGCGCACAGCCACCTGCCCTCGTGGAGCTTGGCCGTCCAGTCGCGGTTGAACGCCTTGCGCTCCTCGCCGCTCATCTCGAAGCCCTCGTCGAACCACCCGTCGGGCAGGTTCTCCTCCAGCCAGGCCCGTACCTCCAAGCGGAACTCCTCGGCGTCGGACGGGTAGGTGAGATCCATGGCCCCAGTCTCGACCGCCCGGTCAAGTCCGGTCCACCCGACCGCGCGGTAGACCGGGGACGTCGTCCCCTGCGAAAGGCCGTCCCCATGCCCGTCACCATCGGCTTCAACCACGTAGCCACTCTCACCGCCGACATGGACCGGACCGTCCGCTTCTACGGGGAGGCCTTCGGCCGGGTCGTCACCTTCGAGGTCGAGCCCCACGACGGCCACCCCTGGATGAAGATCGTCGATCTCGGTGGCGGGGCCGCCCTGAACATCTTCGAGGTGCCGGCCGAGACGATCATCGGCGAGCGGCGTCGGCTCGGCGGGCGGGGTGCCATCGACCACTTCGGCCTGGCCGCCGACTCGAAGGCCACCCTCGAGGCCCTGCGGCCGGTGCTCGAGGCCGCCGGGGCCCAAGAGGTGGGCGAGGTGCAGCGGCTCGGCGACGAGTGGTCGCTGTTCTTCCGTGACCCCGAGGGCATGGAACTGGAGGTCTGCGCCCCCGCCGACTGAACCCACGATCGGCGGGCCGGTGGCATCCGGGTTGTGCGGTCGTGCCCGGAGATCCCGAGAAATCATCCGAAAGGCTTGCGAACACCCGTTCCAGTCACTAAGGTAACGAACAGATGTTCGCTCCCCTCGCCACCATCGACCGGGACCTCGCCCAGGTCTGCCAGGGGCTCGACGCGGCGGCGACGGACCCGGCCCAGGCCGCCGACCTGATCGAGGCGCTCGCCCGCCTCGAGCGCCGGGCCGCCGGCGCCCGGCTCATGCTCTGCGGGCGGCTCGACACCATCGTGACCGGTGACGAGGGCGGGCCCGTCCGGTGGCTGGCCCGCCGCACCGGTCAGTCGGCCACCGGCGCGGCCCGAGACCTGGCGACGTCGGCGGCCCTCGACGACCTGGCCGCCACCCGGGCCGCGGTCGCCGGCGGCGACCTCTCCCCTGCTCAGGCCCACGAGGTCACCACCGCCGCCACGGCCGACCCCGGGGCCGAGTCGGCGCTGCTGGCCACCGCCCGGGCCGGGTCCCTCGCCGAGCTCCGCCACCACGCCCGCCGGGTCCGCGCCGCCGCCACCGACACCGAGGAGCGGGCCCGGCAGGCCCACGCCCGCCGCGACCTGTCGACCTCCGTCGACGAGGATGCGGGCGAGGGTCGCCTGACC
>CAYTJS010000498.1:0-1704 GCA_964438115.1 uncultured Iamiaceae bacterium | reverse complement strand
GGCCGGGCTGGCCCGGGTGCACCTGCTGGCCTGGCGGGACCTCGACGACGTCGAGGCCGGCGGCTCGGAGGTCCACGCCGCCGAGATCGCCCGCCGCTGGGCCGAGGCGGGCATCGAGGTCACCATGCGGACCTCCCACGCCCAGGGCCACCCCCCCGAGGCCACCCGCGACGGCTACCACGTCGTGCGCCGGGCCGGCCGCTACCTCGTCTTCCCCCGGGCGGCGTTGGCCGAGGCCGCCGGCCGCCACGGCGAGCGCGACGGGCTGGTCGAGATCTGGAACGGGATGCCCTTCCTCTCCCCCGTCTGGTGCCGGGGCCCCCGGGTGGTGTGGCTCCACCACGTCCACGGCGCCATGTGGCACATGGTCCTGCCCGAGCACCTGGCCCGGGTGGGCGAGCTGGTCGAGTCCCGGTTGGCCCCCCCGCTGTACCGCCGCACCCGCATGATCACCCTGTCGGACTCCTCCAAGCGGGAGATGGTCGACAAGCTGGGCTTCCGCCCCGACCGGGTCGACGTCGTGCCCCCTGGCATCGAGGACCGCTTCGCCCCCGGCGGCGAGCGGGACCCCGAGCCCCTGGTCGTGGCCGTCGGTCGCCTGGTGCCGGTGAAGCACTTCGACGTCCTCATCCGGACCATGGCCGAGGTGCGGCGCCGGGTGCCCGCCGCCCGCCTGACCATCGTGGGCGAGGGCTACGAGCGCGAGGCCCTCGACGAGCTGGTGCGGTCCCTCGACGCCGAGGACTGGGTCGACTTCGCCGGCCGGGTCGGCGACGACGAGCTGGTCGATCTCTACCGCCGAGCGTGGGTCGTGGCCTCGGCCTCCAGCCACGAGGGCTGGGGCATGACCATCACCGAGGCCGCTGCCTGCGCCACCCCGGCGGTGGCCACCCGCATCTCGGGCCACGTCGACGCCGTCGCCGAGGGCGAGAGCGGCCTCCTCGCCGACGACGAGCGGGCCCTGGGGGACCACCTCGTGGCCGTCCTCACCGACGCCGCCCTCCGGGAGCGGCTCTCGGCCGGCGCCCGCCGACGGGCCGCCGACCTCACCTGGGACACCACCGCCTACCGGACCCTGGCCGTCCTGGCCGACGAAGCCCACCGCCGCCGCCGTTCGCGGTACCGCTCGTGAGCCGATGAACGACCCGGTGGTGGTCCTCGTCCACGGGTTCGCGGGGTCGGGGTCGCGGACCTGGGCCGAGGCGGGGTGGCTCGACCTCCTGGCCGACGAGGGCCGCGACGCCCGGGCCGTCGACCTCCTGGGCCACGGCGACGCTCCCAGCCCGCACGACCCCGAGGCCTACGGCGACCTGGCCGGGTACCTGGCCGGCCTGCTGCCGGACGAGCCCGTGGACGCCATCGGGTTCTCCCTCGGGGCCCAGACCCTCCTGCACCTGGCCGTGGCCGAGCCGGACCGGTTCGACCGCCTGGTGCTGGCCGGCATCGGCGACGACCTCTTCGACCCGCCCGACGCCGAGCCGGTCGCCGCCCTCCTCGAGTCCGCCGACCCCGCCGCCCTCCCCGACCAGCCCTTCGTGCGCCACCTGGTCGAGCTGGCCTCGGCCCCCGGCACCGACCGCCTGGCCCTCGCCGCCTGCCTGCGTCGTCCCCGACGCCCGCTCGACGATGCGGCCCTGGCCGGCCTCGACCGGCCCGTGCTGCTGGTCCGGGGCGACCGCGAGCACGTCCCCCCGGCCGACCGGC
>CAYTJS010000497.1:0-1730 GCA_964438115.1 uncultured Iamiaceae bacterium | reverse complement strand
GGGGTCTACCCGCCGACGACCCCCCGGTCCGGCCTCGGCCTCGCCGCGGCGGCCGGCCTGGCGGTCACCGTGGTTGGTCTGCTCATCGGGCTGGCGCCCCTGCGGGACAACAGCTTCTGGACCCACCTGGCCACCGGCCGGCTCATCCTCGACCAGGGTGGCGTCCCCACGGCCGACCCGTACAGCTTCACGGCCCCCGGTTCGGCCTGGACCGTGCAGAGCTGGCTGGCGTCGGTCGCCTACGCCGGAGCGGAGGAGTTGGGCGGCCTGCTCGGCATCCGCCTCCTGGTCGGTCTGGCCACGGCCCTCTTGGCCGCCCTGGTCTGGCGTCTGACGGCTCCGGCCGGCTCGGTGGCCGCCCGGGCGGGCCTGTGCCTACCCGTCCTCCTCATCGGGTGGGAGACCTGGACCGAGCGCCCGATGCTCTTCGGTCTCCTCGCCCTGGCCGCCACCTGGCTGCTGGCCGACGGCGTCGGCCGCCCGTGGCTGGCCGTGCCCCTGTTCTGGCTCTGGGTCAACACCCACGGGTCCTTCCCGCTGGGCGGGGCCCTGCTGGTCTGCCTGCTCGTCGGCCGGGCCTTGGACCGCCGGCCGGTGACGACCGAGGCCCGGGTGCTGGGGTGGGCGGTCCTGGGCACTCTGCTGGGGGGTCTGAACCCCGTCGGTCCCCGCCTGCTGATGTTCCCGGTCGAGCTGCTCACCAAGTCCGAGGCCCTCGGGACCATCAAGGAATGGCAGCCGCCGTCGCCGTCGGACCCGGCCACGCAGCTCTTCGCCCTCTTCGTCCTGGTCGCCGCCGTCCTGCTCGTGCGCCGGCCGACGTGGCGCCAGGTGCTGCCTGCGGTGGTCTTCGTCCTCGCCGCCGCCCTCGGGGCCCGCAACGTCGCCCCCGCCTCGATCGTCCTCCTCGCCGCCGTCGCCCCCTCCCTGACGGGCCTGGGTGGCACCGACGGCCGTCGGCCCCACCCGCTGGCCCCTCTGACCGCCGGCGTCCTCGTCGTGCTGGCTCTCGTGGCCGGCGTCGGCCTGCTGTCCCGGCCCCACACCGACCTGGTCGGCTACCCCACGGGGGCGGTCACCTGGCTCGAGGAGGAGGGCCTGCTGGGGGAGGGGCAGCGCCTGGTCAGCCGCGACTACGTCGGCAACTACCTCGAGGCCCGGTACGGCACCGAGGTGCCGGTCTTCATCGACGACCGCTACGACATGTTCCCCATCGAGGTGGTCCGGGACTACCGGGCCCTGGTCGAGGCCGACGCCGACTGGCCGGCGGTCCTCGAGCGCTGGGACGCCGACGTCCTGCTCTGGGACCGCGACAGCGCACTGGGCCAGGACCTCGTCGACGGGGCCGAGGGCTGGGAGGTCGTCCACGGGGACGACCAGTGGCTGGTCCTGCGCCCCACCTGACCCCACCACCAGAGGGGCTACAGCAGGCCGACCGGAGTGCCGATGCCTAGGACGAGCAGCCGTGTCCCTCCGGACGGGCTCGACGACAAGGAGAACCGATGAACCGGACCCGAACCCACCCACCCCCGTCCCGCCGGCGCGGGGACCGGGCCGCCGGACTGGTCGAGTACGCCATGGTGGTGGCCCTGATCGCCTTCGTCTGCATCACGGCCATCTCGTTCTTCGGCAGCGAGAACGGCGGCAGCGTCAACTCCTCAGCCGACTCCATCCTCTAGGCCAGCACCCCGTAGACGCGAGAAGGGGCGCCCCCCTCCGGGGGGGCGCCC
>CAYTJS010000496.1:0-1747 GCA_964438115.1 uncultured Iamiaceae bacterium | reverse complement strand
TGCCAGCCCGTCCACCACTTGAGGTAAGGACCACCCGACTTGCCGTCGGCCCAGATCCTCGCCGTCCCGCCCGGCGCCAGGGTGGCGTCGGGGAAGTCGAACCGGTGCTGGCGCCCCCGGTCGAAGAGTTGGAACCCCCGCAGGCGGACCGGCTGGTTCGACCCGTTCCTGATGTCCACGAACTCGCCCCGACACGAGACCGTCCGGATCTTGACCGGCCCGGCCATCGCCACCGCCGAGAACCCCAGGACCGCCGTCAGGGCGACCGCCACCGCAACCAGTGCCTTCCGCATCAGCACCTCCCCCTGAGGGCAGATCGTAGGACACCGGCCTCGGCCCTGCCGGGCCGTTCGGCCCTCGGCGGGATCGGCCGGTGGCGCGAGCATGAGGGTGGGCGGGCGAGGCGCCCGCCCGGGAGGAGGTCGTGATGCTCCCGGCCACGGTGGAACCGACGTGGCAGCAGCTGGCCGACGGGCCGGTGGGGCCGGCGTTCGACCCCTTGACCATCGACCACCTGCCCGAGCCGGCGCAGCGGTGGTTGCGCCACGCCCTGCCCGACGGGGTGCCGTTGCGGTCCGTCGTCAAGCTGCGGATGACCGGTCGGATCCGGCTGGGCAGTCGTTGGCTGCCGTTCACCGCCGAGCAGGTCCTCCACGCCGGGGTCGGCTTCGTCTGGAAGCCGGTCGTCGGCGGTGGGCTCCTGCGCTTCACCGGCGTCGACCTCCTCGGCCCCGACGACGCCCGTATGGAATTCCGCCTCCACGGCCTGGTCCCGGTCGTCCGGGCCGACGGTGAGGACATCGCCCGCAGCGCCGCCGGCCGGCTGGCCGCCGAGACTGTGGCCTGGCTGCCCCAGGCGGCCACCCCCCAACTGGGCGCCCGCTGGCGGCCCGACGACGCGGACGCCGACCGGGCCGTCGTCGCACTGGCCACCCCGTCGGGTCCGATCGACGTGCGCATCACCGTCGACCACCTCGGCCGACTGGTCGCCCTTCATCTGAACCGCTGGAACGGCTCGGCCGACCCGCCCGCCGACGCCCCCTTCGGTGGCGAGTTGACCGCCGACGTGATGACCGCCGAGGGCGTCCGCATCGCCGGCGATGGCACCGTCGGCTGGGACCACGACACCCCCGACTGGGACACCGGCCGCTTCTTCGAGTTCTCCCTCGAGCCCCCCGGCGCCGGCTGAGCGCGAGGGTCCCTCAGCGACCCTCGGCGGCCGCCGCCAGGTTGGCCAGGGTGGTGGCCATGCTCTGACGGGTGTGCGTGTCCCGGTCGTGCACACCGGTGGCCAGGCCGGCGATGGGCCGGAACCAGCCCGGGCGCTCGTCCCGCCACGACTCGGTGACCCGGCAGCCGTCCGCTGTGGATTCGATCTCGTAGGTCCACACCGACACCGGGATGCCCATCGAGCTGACCCGGAAGGCGAACCGCCCCGGCCGGTCGGCCTCGGTCACCGTGGCCTTGGTCGACCAACGGCGGACACCGTTGCGGTTGGAGCCCTTGAACGCCGCCCCCACCGCGGGACCGGTCGCCCCACCCAGCCAGGAGCCGCCGGTGTTCTCGTCCGACCACTCGCCCATGCGGGTCAGGTCCGAGACGAGGTCCCACACCGTCTCGGGGCTGGCCGCCACGTCCTGCTGCACCGACACGTCCGACATCCCGCGGACGGTAGTGCCACCTGGCTCACTCGTCGGGCGGGTCGGGGTCGGGGCGGAGTCGGGGTGGTCGTCGGTGGTGGTCGGTG
>CAYTJS010000495.1:0-1769 GCA_964438115.1 uncultured Iamiaceae bacterium | reverse complement strand
GACGGCGCCGCCCAGGTCGCGCTGCAGGTCGGCGGTGCCCGAGGCCATGCCCACCCGGGTCACCGGCACCGAGCCGGTGAGCGAATGCGAGGCGGGTGTACCGGCGAACCCGACCCCGGCGCCCACCAGGGCGTAGCCCAGGCCGACCTGCCAGTAGGGCGCCCCCTCCTTCCAGAGCAGGAGCATGATGGTGAAGCCGGCCAGGATGAACACGTAGCCGGCCAACAACGTGAATCGGGCGCCCTTGGCCTCGACCAGCTTGGCCGAGCGGGGGGCGATGAGGACCATGAACACCGCCGCCGGGAGGATGGCCAGGCCGGCGTCGACGGTGGAGTAGCCGAGGACGTTCTGCAGGAACTGCTGGCCGATGAACATGGCCCCCATCAGGGCGCCGAAGACGATGATCCCGGCCACGGCGGCGACCCAGAACGTGCGCCGGCCGGCGACCTTCAGGTCGTAGAGGGGCTCGGCCGAGCGGCGCTCCTGGAGGACGAAGCCGATCAGCGCGGCCAGCGTCAGGAGGGCCAGGCCGATCACCAGGGTCCCGGCGTTGGGCACCACCGAGAAGTTGATGGCCAGGATGGCGGCGCCGACCAGCACGGTCGACAGCAGGCCGCCGAGGTGGTCGACGGGCTCGGTGCCCTCGTTCACGTGGCTGGGAACATGGCGCAGCGCCAGGGGCAGGGCGATGACGATGAGCGGCAGGGTCACGAGGAAGACCGAGCCCCACCAGAAGTCGGTGAGCAGGAGGCCGGCGATCAGCGGGCCGAGGGCCGAGATGGCCCCGCCCAGGGCCGACCACAGGGCGATGGAGCGGGTGCGGGCCGCCCCCGACCACAGCGCGGTGATGAGCGAGAGGGTGGTCGGATAGGCCATGCCGGCGGCCAGGCCTCCCAGGAGGCGGGCGCCGATGAGGACTTCGACGCTGGGGGCCCACGCCGCCACGAGACAGGCCGGCAGCGAGATGAGGACGCCGGCCAGCATCATCTGCTTGCGGCCGTAGCGGTCGCCGACGGCGCCGAACCACAGCACCGACATGGCCAGGCCCAGCGAGTAGGCGACGGCCACCAGGTTGAGCTGGGTCTGGGAGGCGTTGAAGGCCAGCCCGATGCTGGGCAGGGCCACGTTGGCCACCGCCAGCGGCAGGTTGGCCACGGCGGCGACCAGGATCAGCGCCAGCAGCACCAGCTTGGCGCTGTCGGGCCCGCTCCCCGGGTCCTCCGTCTGCGTGGTCTCTGTCGTCTCCGCGGCCATGGCCCCACCTCCGTGCGTCGGTCGGCCCGCACGCTAGATCGCGTCCGGCCCCGTCGGGGAACCGAGGCCCGGGGGACCTTGGTCCCTTGCCGGGAAATCCGGCCCCGGGTGATGGTCGTTTCTCCGCCGATCGTAAGGTATTCGACCATGAGCCAGCCCGAGCCCGGTGAGACGACCTCCTACGAGGAGGCGCGGAAGCGCTACGAGGAGGAGCGGGCCAAGCGGATCCGCCCCGAGGGCATCGGCCAGTTCCAGGAGCTGACCGGCGACTTCGCCGCCTTCGACAAGGACCCCTTCGGCGAGCCCGAGCCCCGCGCCGCCGTCGACGAGGAGGTCGAGGTGCTGGTGCTGGGCGGCGGCTTCGCCGGGATGCTCACCGCCATCGAGCTGAAGCGTCACGGGATCCACGACCTGCGCATCGTCGACAAGGCGGGCGACTTCGGCGGCACCTGGTACTGGAACCGCTACCCCGGCTGCATGTGCGACGTCGAGTCGTACACGTACCTGCCCCTCCT
>CAYTJS010000494.1:0-1801 GCA_964438115.1 uncultured Iamiaceae bacterium | reverse complement strand
GGACTCGACGACCGGGCCCTGGCCCTGGCCTGCGCCTCGCACAACGCCGAGCCCGACCATCGGGCCACGGCCGAGGCCGTCCTCGCTGCGGCCGGCGCCGAGGCCGACGACCTCGCCTGCGGGCCGACCTGGCCCTACCGCGAGGCGGACGCCCTCGCCCTGGCCGCCGCCGGCGGGTCGCCGTCGCGGACGGCCAACTGCTGCTCGGGCAAGCACGCCGGGTTCCTGGCCCTGGCCCGCCACCGCGGCCATCCCCTGGCCGGCTACCACCGGCCCGATCACCCGGTGCAGGTCGAGGTCGGCGCCGCCATCGCGGCGGCCACCGGTAGCGACCTCCCCACCCCGGCGGTGGACGGCTGCTCGGCCCCGACGTGGCCCCTCCCCCTCCGCCACCTGGCCCTCGGCCTCGCCCGCCTCGCCACCGGACAGGGTCTGGCCGACGACCACGCCGAGGCCGCCGCCCACCTGCGCCGCGCCATCGCCGCCCACCCGTGGCACGTCGCCGGCACCGGCCGGTTCGACACGGCCGCCATCGAGGCCAGTGGCGGCGCCGCCCTGGTGAAGTACGGCGCCGAGGGGGTCATGACCGCGGCCCTGCCCGGCGCCGGGGTGGGCCTGGCCCTGAAGATCGAGGACGGTGCCGCCCGGGCGGCCGAGGTGGCGGTCGCCGCCCTCCTCGCCCACCTGCTCGACGAGCCCGCCCTCGCCGCCCTGGCCACCCAGCCCGTCACCTCCCGGGCCGGCGAGGTCGTCGGGGAGGTGCGCGGCCGCAGCGTCCTGGCATCCTCGGAGGCATGAGCGACGAGCTGTTCGAGGTGGAGGAGAAGGTCCGGATGCGGCGGGAGGAGGCGGCCGACCGGCTGCGGGCCCTGGCCGACCAGCTGGCCCGGCACAACGCGGTCGAGTTCACCCAGGGTGGGCTGAAGGTCACCGCCAAGGTGCCCGACGAGGTCGACGTCGAGCTGGAGATCGAGATCAGCGAGGACGGCGGCGAGATCGAGGTCGAGATCAGCTGGTGACCGGCAGGTCCCGGACTCAACGAACCCTCGCCGAGAGGCTCAGTCGGCCCAGCGCGGCTCGTCGCTCCCGAGCGGCGGTGACGCCGCCGACCATGCCGGCGGGGTGACCGAGAGCGAGCCGGGCGGCCGGGCCACGGTGACCCGGCCATCGGGGCCGTCGAGGTCGACCAGATGGTCCGGATCGACCGACGGCTCCTCCAGGGACAGGAGGTCGACCCGGCCCAGGCGCTCCAACCAGTGGCGGGTGCGCACCAGGGACGTCTGCACGCCCCAGCTGCCCCCCTTGGCGGCCCGGCGGCGGAGGGCCTCGATCGCCCCGAACGCGGCCAGGTAGCCCGTGCCGTGGTCCAGGGCCTGGCAGGGCAGCGGCCGCGGCTCGTCGACCCCGGCGGTCGCCGCGCCGGTGTGGGTGACCCCGGTCGCGGTCTGGACCAGGCTGTCGAAGCCCCGACGCCCACCCCAGGGCCCGACCGGCCCGTAGGCGTCGAGGGCGACGTGGACCAGGCCGGGACGGCGGGCGACGAGGTCGTCACGGCCCAGGCCCAGGCCCGCCAGCGCCCCGGGCCGGTAGCCGTCGACGACCACCCCGGCGTCGTCGACCAGGACGAGGAACCGGTCGCGGTCCTCGGGCCGGCGCAGGTCGAGGAAGCAGGACCGCTTGCCCAGCCCGGTGTCGGCCAGCAGCGGTTCGACCTGGGGCAGGTGGGCGGCGTCCACCTGCAGCACCTCGGCCCCGTGGGCGGCCAGGAAGCGGCCGGCCACCGGGCCGGCGATGACCCGGG
>CAYTJS010000493.1:0-1809 GCA_964438115.1 uncultured Iamiaceae bacterium | reverse complement strand
GTGGCGGGCGGGGTCGGCGCCGGCCAGCGGCCCGAGGCCGCGGTTGAGCTGGTCACCCAGGACCCAGATGGTCTCCATGGGGCCCGTCAGGTCAGGGTGGCGGTGCCGGCCTCGGGGTCGCCGACGAGGGTCCGGCCCGCCGCCTCGAGGGTGGTGGGGATGGGCCCGTCGAGCAGGTCGGGACAGCGGGGCGGGGCCCCGGCGGCCGCGGCGGCGTCGACCTCGCGGCCGAGGGCCACCACCTCGTCGAGAAGGGCCCGCTCCTCGGCCCCCAGCAGGGCCAGGTCGTCGGAGACGATGGCCATCCCCCCCGACATGGCCACCGCCAGGGCCCAGGCCCGGACCTGCGCCGCGTCGAGCTGGGTCTCGGTGGTCCGCAGCATCAGGCAGTCGGGGTCGTTCAGCCAGAGGTTCCGGTGCAGGAACGAGCGGGCGAGGGTGGACCGCCACGCCCCCCGGGTCGACGGCAGGGCGTCGCGGTAGCCGGGCAGGGCGTCGTCGGGGGCCACCACCGGCCAGTGGGGGGCGACGTCGGGGCCGATGCGCATGCCGTCGACCACCCCGACGAGGGAGCCGAGGGGTGCCCCGCAGCCGAGGATGAAGACGTCGTCGCCCGCGCCCCGCCGCACGGCGTCGTAGGCCATCCGCACCCGCTCGGCCGGGGTGCGGGACGGGTCCTGGTACCGGCCCTTGACCTTGGCCGAGAAGGTGAAGTCCAGCTTCAGGTAGCGGTAGCCGGCGTCGACGAGGGCGGCGGCGGTGCCGGCCAGGTGGTCGAGCACGTCCTCCCGGGTGACGTCGAGGCCGTACATGAACCCGCCCCAGATGTCGTTGAACATGCCGACCAGGGGCTGGGAGGCGTCGTCGGGCTCGCGGGCCAGCCACTCGGGGTGGGCCATGGCCGTCTCCGAGCCCGGGGCCACGATGAAGGGGGCCAGCCAGATGCCCGGCACGAAGCCGGCCCCGGCGATGGCGGCGGCCACCCCGTCGACGCCGGAGGGGAACTTCTCGTTGGTCACCAGCCAGTCGCCGATGGCGGCCTGGTAGCCGTCGTCGAGCTGGAACACGTCGAAGGGCCAGTCCCCGGCCCGGGCCAGGTTGGCCGTGACGTGGTCCTCGCTGACCTGGTCGAAGTAGTGGTACCAGGAGCACCAGCCCACCTGGTAGGGCGCTCCCGTCCGCGCCGCCTCGAGGTCGCCCACCTCGGCGGCCCAGGCGGCCAGCAGCGTGGCCGGGTCGTCGCTCGGGCGCACCACCACCGGGTGCAGGCTGCGCCGCTCCCCGGGCGCCAGCACGGCCCCGCCCAGGGTGGCCTCGGCCCGGACCTCGACCCCGCCGGGGGTGGACCGGAGCCGGATCGTCCCGTCGTGGTGGCGGCCCCCGAGGAACCCGACCAGGGCGCGGCGGCCGTGGTGGTCGGCCAGGACGGTGACCTGCTCGGACCGCAGGTCACCCCCGTGGGCGGGCTCGCGCTCGGCGTGGTGCATGTCGCGGAGGAACGGGAGGGTGTCGGTCACCGACGGGTCGTCGTCGAGGCCGAAGGCGGCGCTGTCGCAGCGGGACCACGACTGGTAGCCGTTGCGGAAGAGCCGGAGGGGGAAGCGCACGTCGGGCACGGCGAAGACCAGGGCCACCTGGTCGACGGCGAGGGGGTGGTCCCCGGCGTTGGCCACCGACCAGACGAACCGGTCCCCCTGCTCCTCGACGTCGACGACGAGGCCGCCGGTCTCGGGGGCCTGGAGGTCGTGGCGGGCCAGCTCGAGCTTCATGCGGGGTCCTCGGGGGGATGGTCGTGGGCGTGGTGGTGGT
>CAYTJS010000492.1:0-1816 GCA_964438115.1 uncultured Iamiaceae bacterium | reverse complement strand
CGACGGCCTCGACGGGGCCACCGCGGCGGGGGCCACCGCCGTCGTCCAGCCCGGGGGCTCCATCCGCGACGACGAGGTCATCGCCGCCGCGAACGCCGCCGGCCTGGCCATGGTCCTCACCGGCGAACGTCATTTCAAGCATTAGACGTCTTCGCTCCACAACCGGAGGACTGCTGTGACTGCGATCGTTCTCGACGGCGACGAGGTGGCCGGGCGGATCAAGGAGGAGTTGCGGGGGCGGATCGCCACCCTGGTGGCGCGGGGGGTGACCCCGGGGCTGGGGACCCTGCTGGTGGGCGACGACGAGCCCAGCGCCAACTACGTGGCGATGAAGCACCGCGACGCCGCCGAGCTGGGCATCGCCTCCTTCGACGAGCACCTGCCCGCCGACGTCGACCCCGCGGCGGTCGACGCCGTCATCGACCGCTGGAACGCCGACCCCGCCGTCCACGCCTACCTCTGCCAGTACCCGTTCCCGACGGGTTTCGACTACGAGGCCCACCTCCTGCGGGTGGACCCGGCCAAGGACGTCGACGGCCTGCACCCGGTCAACCTGGGCAAGCTGGTGATGGGCACCGAGGGGCCGCTGCCGTGCACCCCCCACGGCATCCAGCGCCTGCTCGAGGCCTACGACGTGCCCATCGCCGGTCGTCACGTGGTCATCGTGGGCCGGGGCCTCACCATCGGGCGGCCGCTGGCCAACCTGCTGTCGTTGAAGGCGGCCAACGCCAACGCCGCCGTCACCGTGGTGCACACCGGCGTGGCCGACCTGGGGGCCTACACCCGCCAGGCCGACATCCTCGTGGCCGCCGCCGGCGCCCCCCGGATGATCACCGCCGACATGGTGAAGCCGGGCGCCGCCGTCGTGGCCGCCGGCGTCAGCTTCGAGGGGCGCCGGATCGTCTCCGACGTGGCCGACGAGGTGGCCGAGGTGGCGGGCTGGCTCTCACCCCGCATCGGCGGCGTCGGCCCCATGACCCGGGCCATGCTGCTGGTGAACACCGTGGCGGCCGCCGAGCAGGCCGCCGGGGGCGGGCCGGTAGCCTGACCCGGCCATGGCCAAGATCGGGGACCTGCTGGCGCAGGGGCGCACCCTCTCCTACGAGTTCTTCCCGCCGAAGACGCCCGCCGGCGTCGACAACCTGCGGGCGGCCGTGGCCGACCTGGCCGGCACCGGGCCGTCGTTCATGTCGGTCACCTACGGCGCCGGGGGCAGCACCCGCGACCTGACCGCCGAGCTGGTGGTGGACATGAACCGGGAGCACGACTTCCCGGTCATGGCCCACCTCACCTGCGTGGGCCACTCCCGGGACCAGGTCAAGGCCCTGCTCGACCACTACGCCGCCTCGGGCGTCGAGAACATCCTGGCCCTGGCCGGCGACCCGCCCCTCGACGGCAGCGACCCCGGTGGGGACTTCGAGCACGCCATCGAGCTGGTCGAGCTCATCCGGGCCCACGGCGACTTCTCGATCGGCGTGGCGGCCCAGCCCGAGCTGCACCCCCGCTCGCCCGACGCCGAGTCGGACCGCCGCCACCTGGCCGCCAAGCTGGCCGTGGCCGACTTCGGTCTGACCAACTTCTTCTTCGACCCCAACGACCACCTCCTGATGATCGAGGAGTTGGCCGACCTGGGCTGCCACACCCCCGTGCTGCCCGGGATCATGCTCTTCCGCAACACGGGGGGCCTCCGGCGGATGTCGACCATGAACGGCTCCAAGCTGCCCTCCGACGAGGTCATGGCCCGTCTCGACGAGGTGGGCGACGACGAGGCCGCCGTGGTCGACGTGGCCGTCGACCTGGCCACCCTCCTCGGTGA
>CAYTJS010000491.1:0-1823 GCA_964438115.1 uncultured Iamiaceae bacterium | reverse complement strand
CGAGCCCCTGGCCTGGGACCTCATGTTCTTCGACACCCAGCCCGCCGCCCTCACCGGCCCCGACGACGCCCTCCTCGTCGGTGGTCGCCTCGACAACCTCGTGAGCAGCTTCGTCGCCGTCGAGGCCCTGATCGCCGCCGCCGACCGGCCGGGCGCCACGGCACCGGTGGTCTGCCTGTTCGACCACGAGGAGGTCGGCTCGGTCTCGGCCACCGGAGCCGCCGGCCACCTGCTTCCCGGCCTCGTCGCCCGGGTGGGCGCCCTGCGGGGCGGCGACGACGAGGCCCGGGCCCGGGCCGCCGCCACCGGCGCCTGCGTCTCGGCCGACATGGCGCATGCCACCCACCCGAACCGCCCCGACCGCCACGACCCCGTCCATCCCATCCGGGTCAACGGCGGGCCGGTGGTGAAGGTGAACGCCTCCCAGCGCTACGCCTCCGACGCCACCAGCGCCGTGCCCTTCCTCCTGGCCGCCGAGGCCGCCGGGGTCCCGGTCCAGCGCTTCGTGAGCCGCTCGGACCTGCCCTGCGGCTCCACGATCGGTCCGGTGACCGCCGCCGGGATGGGCCTGGCCACGGTCGACGTGGGGGTGGCCCAGTGGGCCATGCACTCGGCCCGCGAGACCGCCGGGGCCCTCGACCCCGCCCTCTATCTGGCTGCCCTCACCGCCTTCCTGGCCGGCGACGGGTAGGCGACGGTCCCGCAGGGTCAGCCGCCGGGGGGCTCCTCGGCCACGACCTCGGCCAGCGCGGCCACGGCGGCCTCGGCGGCCACCGCCGCCGACAGCTCCCGCTGCACCAGCAGGCCCACCTTCTGGACCTCGAAGAGCGACTCCAGGAGGGTGTGGCGGTTGAGGCCCTCGGGGTAGACGACCACCACGATCTCGACCGCCTCGCCGTCGGCGGTGGCCCGGGCGTCCACCAGCCCGGCGCGGGTGAGGACCACGTCCTCGACCACCTCGTCCCGCCGCAGGCGGTCCAGGCCCCCGGCGTCGACCCGCACCCGACCCTCGAGTCGGAGCGGGGCGTCGCCGACCGGCACGTCGGCGGCGATGAAGGCGGCCGAATCGGGGTCCAGGCGGAAGCGCAGCCGCCGCTCGGCGACGTCGACGGCGATGCGGGACGGGGCGCACCACGCCGCCAACGTCGCCGCCAGCTCCTCAGGCGTCTCGTCCACGCCCCACCTTCCGGGCCACGGCCATGGCCACATCTTGGTGGTGCCGCCCGGCCGGGACGCGGACCGTCGGATCGCCCCCGGCGGCCCGGAGCACCAGGCGGGCCTCGGCGGCCCGACCCTGATGGGCGGCCAGGGCGGCGGTCACGACCAGCAGACCGGGGCCGCGTCGGGCCGCCAACCGGCCCCCCGGCCCCGACAGGGCGGCCAGCACGGGGGCCGCCGACGGGCGGGTCGGGACGACCGTCACGGGTGTCGGGGCAACCACCGCGGGAGCGGGGACCTCGGGACCCACCCGGGCGGGAACCTCGACCTCGGCGCCGACTGCGGGCTCGGGCTCGGGCGGCGGCTCGTCGGTGGCGGGTCGGGCCGACCGGCGCCGGAGGACCACGACGGTCCCGACGAGGCCGGCGAGGGCCAGGCCGAGGACCGGGAGCAGCCACGGCGGGCCGCTCCCGGCGGTCCCGGTGACCGGGCACGGACCCCCCACGGCGTCCTCGAGGTCGGCCACGGCGGCGTCGACGGGGGCGGCGGGGATGGCGCCGGCCCGTTCGACCTCGGCGGTGGCGCAGACCGGCTCGGCCCGGGGGTCCCAGCGCACCATCAGGTCGACGGCGGGCACCACAGCCTCGCCGTAGGCACAACGGAGG
>CAYTJS010000490.1:0-1829 GCA_964438115.1 uncultured Iamiaceae bacterium | reverse complement strand
GACCGAGGACCTGTTCGCCGCCGCCGCCGACGAGCGGCTGCGGCGGCGGGCACCGCTGGCGGCCCGGCTCCGGCCGAACCGGCTGGACGACGTCGTCGGCCAGGAGCACCTGCTCGGGCCGGGGATGCCCCTGCGTACCCTCATCGAGGGCGACCGGCTCAGCTCGGTCATCCTCTGGGGCCCGCCGGGGACGGGCAAGACCACCCTGGCGCGCCTCATCGCCGGGCGGACCACGGCGGCCTTCGAGGCCCTCTCGGCCGTGTCGGCCAGCGTCAAGGACGTCCGCGAGGTCCTGGCCAAGGCCCGCCAGCGCCTGGGGGAGCGGGACCAGCGCACGATCCTGTTCCTCGACGAGGTCCACCGGTTCAACAAGGCCCAGCAGGACGCCCTCCTCCCTGGCGTCGAGGACGGCCTGCTGGTCCTGATCGGGGCCACCACCGAGAACCCCTACTTCGAGGTCAACGCCCCGCTGCTGTCCCGCTCGACGCTCTTCCGGCTCGAGCCCCTCGGCCCCGACGCCGTGCGGACCCTGATCGAGCGGGGCCTGGCCGAGGAGGACGCCACCGCCGAACCCGAGGCGGTCGACCACCTCGTCGCCCAGGTCGGCGGTGACGGCCGCCAGGTGCTGACCGCCCTCGAGGTGGCCGTGGCCCTGGCCGACACCGGTGACGGCGCCCCCCGGGTCGGCCTGGCCCACGTCGAGGCCGCCCTCAACGCCAAGGCCCTGCGCTACGGCGAGGAGGAGCACTACGACGTCATCAGCGCCTTCATCAAGAGCATCCGGGGCAGCGACCCCGACGCCGCCCTCTACTGGCTGGCCCTCATGCTCGAGTCGGGCGAGGACGCCCGCTTCATCGCCCGTCGTCTGGTGATCGCCGCCTCCGAGGACATCGGCATGGCCGATCCGATGGGGCTGCTGGTGGCCGACGCCGCCGCCCGCGCCGTCGAGTTCGTCGGCCTGCCCGAGGCCCGCATCAACCTGGCCCACGCCACCACCTACCTGGCCACCGCCCCCAAGTCGAACCGCAGCTACCGCGGCCTCTTCGCCGCCCTCGACGACGTCCGCGACCAGCCCCGGGGCGAGGTCCCCCTCCACCTCCGCAGCACGGGGTACCGGGGGGCGGCATCCCTCGGCCACGGGGAGGGCTACGACTACCCTCACGACGACCCCCGGGGCTGGGTCGAGCAGTCCTACCTCCCGCCCGGGCTCGAGGGTCGGCGCTACTACGAGCCCTCGTCCCACGGGGCCGAGGCCGAGGTGGCCCGTCGGCAGGCGCAGCGACGAGGAGGAGACCCCGATGAGCGGAGCTGAGGTCGCCGCCCTCGTCATCGCCGTCGCCGCCACCCTGGCCCTCTGCCTGCTCCTCGCCGTGACCTGGGCCCTGGTGCGGGCCGCCCGCGACCTGCGTGACGGCGTCGCCCGGCTCCAGGCCGAGACCGCCGCCCTCGTCGCCGAGCTGGCGGCCAACGCCGCCGCCACCGACCGCGAGCTCGAGCGCATCGACCGGGTCTTCGCCGCCGCCGAGTCGGTGACCGACACCATGGACCACGCCTCCCGCCTGGCCTACCGCACCGTGGGCAGCCCCGTGGTCAAGGGCATGGCCCTGGCCAGCGGCGCCAACCAGGCCTACCGCCGCTTCCGCGACGTCCGCCGGGACGACCGGTGATCCGCCGCCTGTTCTGGTTCGGCCTGGGCGCGGCCGCCGGGGTGACCGCCGTGCTCAAGGGCCAGGCCGAGGTCCGGCGCCGCACCGAGGCCCTGCGCCCCGACGCCCTGGCCGTCACCGCCGCCCGCTCGGTGCGCGACCTCGGCACCGACCTGCGCACCG
>CAYTJS010000489.1:0-1838 GCA_964438115.1 uncultured Iamiaceae bacterium | reverse complement strand
GGCGGCGGCCCTGCGTCGGGTGCTCGACGCCGACCCCACCGAGGGCTACCGGGTGGTGGCCGTGATCGATCCGGGACCCGGCGGCGACCCGGTGACCACCGCGGAGGCCATCGTCGCCGACACGGTCGGCGCCGGGGCCAGCACGGCCCTGGTGGCGGCGTCGGCCATGGAGCCCGACCTGTCGACCCGCCTGCTGCGTCGCCTCGTCGAGGCCGGCATCCACGTCGAGGTCACCTCCACCCTGCGCGACGTGGATCACCGCCGACTGCGGGTGCGCCCCATCGGCCCGTTCCCGGTGATGTACGTCGAGCCCGTCGTCCGCGGTGGCTGGCGGGCCACGGCCAAGCGCACCTTCGACCTGGTCGTGGCCGCCACGCTCCTCCTCCTGGCCGCCCCGATCCTGGCCGTGGCCGCCGTCGCCATCCGCCTCGACTCCCCCGGCCCCGTGTTCTTCGGCCAGACCCGGGTGGGTCGCGGCAACCGCCCCTTCCGGATCTGGAAGCTGCGCACCATGGTCGCCGACGCCGACACCCGCAAGGCCGAGCTGGCCCATCGCAACCAGGCCGACGGGCCCCTGTTCAAGATCGACGACGACCCCCGCATCACCCGCGTCGGTCGCTTCCTGCGCAGGACCTCCCTCGACGAGCTCCCCCAGCTGTGGAACGTGCTGCGCAACGACATGAGCCTGGTCGGGCCCCGCCCCGGCCTGCCCGCCGAGGCCGTGCACTGGGACGCCGAGCTGCGGGAGCGCCTGCGGGTGAAGCCGGGCATCACCGGGATGTGGCAGGTCCACGGCCGCAGCGACGCCAGCTTCGACGAGTACGCCCGCCTCGACCTCTACTACGTCCACAACTGGTCGCTGCTCGTCGACCTGGGGATCCTGGCCCGCACCATCCCCACCGTCCTCTGGTCCAAGGGCGCGTACTGATGGTCGCCCCCTCACCACGGGGCGCCGCCGGCCGACAAGGAACGGCATGAGCCAGGAGCACCTCGTCGAGTTCGAGGACTACCTCGCCGCCGTCCGCCGTCGACGCAGGCTCATCGCCGTCGTCGTGGCCGGCTTCGTCGTGCTGGGCGCCCTGTACGCCCTCGTGTCGCCCAAGACCTACACGGCCGAGTCCCGGGTCTCGGTGACCCCGACCTTCGACCCTGGCGAGGGGACCTCCCAGGAGGTCAACATCGACACCGAGCGGGGCATTGCCAAGTCCTCGGCCGTGGCCGCCATCGCCCAGCGCCGGCTGCGCTCCGACGGAAGCCCGAGCGACCTGCTGGACCACGTGACCGTCGAGGCCGTGGGCGAGTCCACCATCCTGGCCATCAGCTTCACCGCCCCCGATCCGCAGGCGGCCTACCTCGGCGCCGACGCCGTGGCCCGGGCCTACCTCCAGTTCCGCACCCAGCAGGCCGACGAGGCCACCCGCCTGGCCCGCCAGCAGCTCGAGGCCGAACAGGCCCAGAACCGGGACCGCATCGTGGCCCTCGAGGGCCAGCTGTCCACGCTGACGCCGGGGACGGCGGCCTACAACCGGATCGAGTCCGAGATCCGGGCCCTCGACGGCGCCCAGAGCACCATCGACCGCCAGATCCAGGACCTGGGGACCGGCACCGTCGACCCCGGCACGATCATCGACGAGGCCGAGCTGCCCGAGGCCCCGTCCAGTCCGGGCCTGCCCCTCACCGTGGCCGGCGCCGGCCTGGTCGGCCTGGTCGTGGCCCTCAGCCTCACCTTCGTCCTCGAGCGCCGGAACCTGGGCGCCCCTCCCCCCGAGTCCGGCGGCCCCGACGAGCCGGCAGCCGGCGCCGTGCCGCCCAGCCCCGTCCCGGCGGATCCGGCGTTG
>CAYTJS010000488.1:0-1840 GCA_964438115.1 uncultured Iamiaceae bacterium | reverse complement strand
AGCTCGAGGCGCTCAGGCCGCATCGTCGGCCTCCGCCCCCGACAGCTCGTCGTGCAACTCGCGGAAGAGGGCCAGCAGCCGCGGGTCGTCGACGTCCTGTTCCGCCAGGTACTCGGCGAAGAGCTCGTCGGGCGACCGCCCCAGTCGGGGGGTGCGGGTGGTCCCGCCGTCGGCCTCGACCGGGCGGGCGGAGACGGCCACGGCGTGGGGCAGCAGGGTGCGGACCTCGTCGGCCAGGCCGACGCGGGCGGGCTCGTCGACCTCGACCCGCAGCCAGGCGTCGCCCAGGTCGGCGGCCCGGTCGGCCAGCTGGTCGAGGGTCCCCCGCACCGTACGCAGGGCCCGGCCGGCGGTGAGGGGCACGGGGCGGACGGCGGCGGGCGAACCGGGCTCGGCCTCGACCACCAGCACCGACTTGGTGTCGGCCTCCTCGCCGAAGTCGAGGGCCAGGGGCGAGCCGGCGTACCAGGCCGGGCAGGCGGCGGGCACCGACTGGGACCGGTGGAGGTGGCCGAGGGCCACGTAGTGCAGCGACGCCGGGAAGGCCGTGGCGGGCACGGCGTACTGGAAGATGGTGTGGGCCGAGCGCTCGCCGCCCCCCAGCACGCCTCCGGCAACCATGGCGTGGGCGGCCAGCAGGTTGACGGCGTCGCCGTCGTCGAGGGCGGTGGCCAGGGCGTCGACCAGCCGCCGCAGGCGCTCGGCGTAGGTGGCGGCGTGGTCGCCGGCCTGGGCGCCCATGAGCTCGTCGGCCCGCACGATCCCCCGCTGCGAGACGAAGGGCAGGAGCCCGAGGTTGACCCGCTCGCCGGTCCGGGTGGTGAACGAGACCACGCCACCGTCGTCGGGGCGGGCGGGCTCGGCCCGGAGATGCACCCGCCCCAGCTCGAGCAGCGGGGTGACCGCCACCAGCCGGCGAGGGTTGTCGTGGTTACCGGCCAGGACGACCACCTCGGCGCCGGTGGCAGCCAGGCCCAACAGGTGGCGGTAGACGATGGCCTCGGACTCCGGCCCCGGGGCCGCCGTCTCGAACAGGTCGCCGGCCACCACGACCAGGTCGACCTCCTCGGCGGCGGCGATGCCGGTGATCTCGGTCAGGACGGCGTCGTGCTCGGCCGCCCGACTGTGGCCCCGGATGGCCTTGCCGACGTGCCAGTCGCCGGTGTGGAGCAGCTTCACCGGCTCAGAGCCCCTCGAAGGGGTCGTCGGGGTGCTCGCCGGCGGCAGGGTCGGCGCCGGCCTCGGCCGCCCGTGTCGCCCACGCCGGGAAGGGGAACTGGGTGACGAGGGGCACGGGCAGGTGGGGCTGGGCCACGAGCATGGTGCCGGGCTTGATGATGGTGGCCCGGTCCCGCTGCACCGGGGGCAGGAAGCCGTACTCGCCCCGGCCCGCCTCGGCGGGGTCGAGGCGGCCGACCACCCGGATGGCGCAGTTGGCCACGATCCGGCGCTCGACCTCGCTGGCCGTCTGCTGGGCGCCGATGAGGATGATCCCCAGCGAGCGCCCCCGCTCGGCCACGTCGAGGAGGATCTCCTTGATGGGGCTGGACCCCTCGCGGGGGGCGTACTTGTTCAGCTCGTCGAGCACGACGAACTGCAACGGCCGGGCCTGACCCTCGCGCTCCTTCTTCTCGAAGGCCCGGCGCAGGGTGACGCCGACGACGAAGCGCTTGGCCCGGTCGTTCAGGTTGTGCAGGTCGACCACGGTGACCTGGGCCGAGTCGTCGATCAGGTGGGCGGCGGCATCGGCCACGTCGGCCCGGACCAGGCGGTCGAGGTGGCGCACCGAGCCGTGGAGGCGGCGGATGAAGGCGTTCACCGTTCCCGCCCCGATGGCCCG
>CAYTJS010000487.1:0-1889 GCA_964438115.1 uncultured Iamiaceae bacterium | reverse complement strand
CTGGCCGACGCCATCGACCGCACCGTCGAGTTCTTCGCCCTGTAGCGTCCGGAGGCACCGTGCCCGACCTCGAAGACCTCTACCGCGAGATCATCCTCGACCACTACCGCAGCCCGCGGCACCGAGGAGAGCTCGAGTCACCGCCGGCCCATCGGGTCGAGGGGTTCAACCCGCTCTGCGGCGACGAGGTCGTCGTCTACCTCGACGTCGACGACGAGGGCCGGGTCCGGGACCTGAAGATCAGCGGCCAGGGCTGCTCCATCAGCCAGTCGTCGGCCTCGATGATGAGCGCCGCCGTGCACGGCAAGACCGTGGCCGAGGTGCGGGACCTGACCCGCGCCTTCAAGGCGATGATGTCGATCCACGAAGCCGAGATCGGCGGCGACGAGGCCGACGAGGCCGAGCCCCCCGCCGAGATCGGGCTGGGCGACCTCGCCGCCCTCCGGGGCGTGGTGAAGTTCCCGGTGCGCATCAAGTGCGCCACCCTGGCCTGGAACACGCTGGCCCAGGGCCTGGACGAGGTCGAGGCCGAGCGAGCCTGAGCCTCGACCCGGGCCTCAGCGCAGGGCCAGGGTCACGACCACCAGGGCGACCAGGGCCAGGGCGAAGATCGCTCCGCCCCCGATGAGTTCCCAGTCGGCCCCGGTGGGCCGTCGCCGTCGCCGCCGCCGTCCCACCGCCGTCAACCGACCGACCGGGTCATGCCCTGGACCATGGCCACCACCGCCCGCTGTGCCGCCTCGATGCTGTCCGGCCGGCCGTCGGCCTTGGCCAACGCCTGCAGCGCGAAACCGGTCATGAGGGCCTGCATGGTCCGGACCAGGTCGACCTCGCTGAAGCCCGGGGCCATCTGCAGCCCCCACCGCTCCAGGAGGGACCGGTAGGCCTCGACGAGGCGGCTCATGGTCGCCCGGTAATAGGCCTCACCGCGACCCCTGCCCGAGTCCGGGTTGATGGCCTGGACCAGCGCGAGCCCGATCCGCATCCGGACGTCCTCGTCGTCCAGGACGTGGCCGATGTCGTGGGCCGGCAGGTTCGCCACGAAGGTCTCGAGGTCGGCCCCGCCCTCGGCGAGCAGGACGGCGCCGTTCATGCTCGGGGCCTGGTCCGCCCCGAGGAGCCACAGGATGAGGTCGGCCACGTAGTCGGACTGCGTCGACCAGTAGCGGTAGAAGGTCTGGCGGTGGAAGCCGGCCTCGTTGGCCACCGCCCCGGCGGTCAGGGCCCGCAGCGACTCACCAGCCAGCGTGCTGTAGAGGTGCACCCCTGCCGCCAGCATCGCCTCGCGCGTGTCCGCCTGCCGTGCCATCCCGCCTCCCTCTCCGGTCCACCCGTGACCCGAGGATGGATACACCCCCGCCGTGACCCCGGCGACCGGCCTTCACCCGGCCTTTACCGCGCCTTTACCGCCTCAGGTGGCGTACAGGGCGGCGGCGCGGCACTCCGTCGGGGAGAGGACCCAGCCGTCGAGCGGGACGACGTCGCCGGTGGCGTGGTCCTCGGCGCACTGGGGCCCGAGGACCTGCAGGCCCGTGGCCGGGTCGGCCGGCACGGTGCCGTCGAGGGCCGGGAGGAGGCCCAGGAGGATGGCCTGGTCGGCCTCGGCCTCGTGGTCCTCGAGGTAGCGGGTCCCGACGGCCACCAGGCTCTCGTCCAGCGGCGCCTCGGGGTCGGGCGGCGGCGGGGCGGTGGTGCTCGGCGGGGCCTCGTCGTCGTCCAGCAGGCGGACGCCGACCAGCCCGGCGGCCACGGCGGCGCCCCCCACCCCCAGGCCGACGAGCATCCGACGGCGACCGACGGTGCCGCTCACGCCAGCACCTCCGTCCGGAGGTGTTCGGCCAGGCGCAGGGTGAGGGCGACGAGCGTGTAGGTCGGCGTGGCCGCCCCGG
>CAYTJS010000486.1:0-1897 GCA_964438115.1 uncultured Iamiaceae bacterium | reverse complement strand
GTGAGGTAGTGGCCGAAGGCGGCCTCGGGGCCGAACCGGCGGAAGTCGTCGTACCCGGCCACCACCGCGGCGTGGTCACCCTCGGCCCAGCGGGCGAGCACCTCCTCGTCGGCGGCGCGGGCCTCGGGGGTGCGCAGGTGCTCGACCCCGAAACCCTCGTGGTCCCGAAACTCCCGCAGGGGCCAGAACCGGTGGCTGAGCCCGCCCGAGGCCAGCACCACGACCCGCCGGTCGAGGCCGGCCACGGCCTGCCCCAGCAGCTCGCCGAAGCGCAGGAAGTCCTCGACGTCGGCCGTCTGGCACACGCCGGTGGAGACCCAGCGCTCGTCGCCCTGCAGGTGCTCGAGCAGGTTCACCGTGGCGTACCGGATGGGCAGGTCGGGGTCGTCGCAGGCCAGCACCCAGGTGTCGTCGCGGTCGGCGGCCAGGGCGGCGACGGCCCGGGCCAGCTCGGGGTCACCCGGGACGTCGTAGGCGACGTTGTGGATGACCGACGGGAGCTCCTCGGAGGTGAAGGAGCCGACGCGCCGCTCGTGGGCGGTGACGATGTGCTCCTGGGTGGTGAACCAGTGCGAGTCCACGACCACCACGGTGTCGGGGGCCAGGCGGTCGAGCACCTCGGACCGCAGCCGGGCCAACCCGTCCACCAGCGTCGTGTCCCGGCCGCCGTTCAGCGCGGCGCGGCGGTCCCGGTCCAACATGATCGGCGGCACGTGCGCCAGCACGGCCGCCCCGACGATCTCACCCACGGCGGAACCCCCTGGTCGACGCTCGTTTGGACCCAAACTACCCGACGCCGGGCGGCGTGACCTCCAGCGAGTCGAGCAGCCGGGTCACGTCCTCCCGTCGGGTGCGGGGGTGGACGAAGCAGAGGCGCAGGACCGGCTCGCCCCGCCAGCGGGTGGGCAGGACGAGCCAGGTGCCGGCGCGGGCATGGAGGTTCGACCAGGCGGCGTACTCCTCCTCGGCCCAGCCCGCCCGCCGGAACAGCAGCACCGACAGGTCGGGCGCCATGACCAGCTCCAGGCGGGGCCGGGACCGGATCTCGTCGGCCACCTCCCGGGCCAGGGTGAGCGAGGCCTCGACCGCCGCCCGATAGGCGTCGGTGCCGTGCACGGCGAGGGAGAACCAGAACGGCAGGCCCCGCACCCGGCGGGTGAGGTGGACCGCGTACTCCGCCGGGTTCCACTCCTGGCGGTCGACGGTGTCGAGGTACTCGGCGTGCTGGGAGTGGACCTCGGCCGCCCGGGCCGGGTCGCGGTAGAGCAGGGCGGCGCAGTCGTACCCGGCGAAGAGCCACTTGTGGGGATCGACGACGAGGGAGTCGGCGGCCTCGATTCCGGCGAAGCGCGGGCGGACGGACGGGGCCACCAGGGCGGCCCCGCCATAGGCGGCGTCGACATGGAGCCACAGGCCCCGGTCGGCGCACACGTCGGCCACCCCGACGAGATCGTCGACCACGCCCGCGTTCGTGGTGCCGGCACTGGCGACCACGGCGAAGACGTCGTCCCGGCCGTCGAGGGCGGCGGCGAGCGCCGGGCCGGTCAGGCGGCCGCGCTCGTCGGGGACCACGTCGACGACGCCCGTGTCGAGCACCCGGGCGGCGTGGCGCACCGAGGCGTGGGCCTCGGAGGTGGCGGCGAAGGACCAGCCGCCGGCGGGTCGGGGCCCGGCGTGGAACCGGGCGGCGGTGAGGGCGGCGAGCGTGCCCGCCGTGGCCCCGGGCACGAAGCAGCCGCCGGCCCCGTCGGGCAGCCCGGCGAGGCCCCGCAACCAGTCGAGGGCCTGGTTCTCGGCGAAGATCGCCCCCGCCCCGGCCTCCCACACCCCGCCGAAGATCGACGAGACGCCGACGGCGACATCCATCAGCCGCGACGCCTCGGTCGGGGCCTGGGGC
>CAYTJS010000485.1:0-1910 GCA_964438115.1 uncultured Iamiaceae bacterium | reverse complement strand
CGACGACGGCCCCGCCGGTGCCGAGCCCCGTGCTCGCCGTCGCCACCACCTCGCCGTTCGTCAGCCCCAACGGCGACGGACGCCTCGACAAAGCCCGCATCCGGGTCACCGTCGACGTCGCCTCGTTCCTCGACCTCCGGGTCCATCCCCCGACCGGGCCCGCCCAGCGGATCCTGGCCACCGGACGGCCCCTGGCGCCCGGCGCCCACCTGATCGAGTGGAACGGCCGTCTGGTGCGGGGCGACGGCTCGATCGGCCGCGCCGCCGACGGGCCGATCGTCATCGAGGCCACCGCCACCAACCAGGCCGGGGGCACCCCGGTGACCGTCACCCGCCGCATCACCGTCGACACCCGGGCCCCCGTCGTGCTGGCCCGGCCGGTGAGCCCGGTGAGCTGGTCGGGCCGGGGGTTGTTCACCCAGCGGTTCCGGGCCAGCGACCCCAGCAAGCCCCTCACCATGTTCGCCCGGGTCCGCCAGGACGAGCGGGTGATCGACGAGAGCCCACCGGCCCGTCGGGCCGCCTCCACCACCAGCCTGGGCTGGCGCCCGCTGCGCCACGGCCGCATCCTGCGTCCGGGGCCCTACGCCGCCGAGATGGTCGTCCGGGACGCCGCCGGCAACGTGGGCCGCTCCCTGTCGGTGCCGTTCCGGGTCGACCGGGCCGTGCCCAACCAGGTGATCACCAGGGTGCCCGGGGCCGGCCGGCGGGTCGCCATCACCATCGACGACTGCTACGACGCCGGGGCCTGGTCGTCGATGCTCACCACCCTCGAACGTCTCGACGCCGGGGCCACGTTCTTCTGCAACGGGATCTACGTCCGGCGCTTCGCCGACCTCGCCCGCCGGGCCGCCCGCACCGACCGGGTGAGCATCGGCAGCCACACCACCGACCACACCGACCTGACCACCGTCGGTTCGGCCACGGCCTACGCCCGCATCCGCGGTGACGTCGACGCCTGGTGGGACGTGGCCCGCACCACCCCCACGCCGTGGTTCCGCCCCCCGTACGGCGCCCACAACGGGACCAGTGACGCCGCCGCCGGCCGGGCCGGCTTCCCCTACACCGTGCTCTGGAACGTGGACACGCGTGACTGGGAGACCCCGGACCCGGCGACGATCCTGGCCCGGGCCCGGGGGGCCCGGGCGGGCTCGATCATCCTGCTGCACACCAAGCCGCAGTCGGCAGTGGCCCTGCCCTGGATCATCGCCGCCCTGCGCTCCCGGGGCCTCGAGCCCGTCGGCCTCCCGGAGCTGCTCCCGCCCTGACCGGTCCTACTCGGTGACCAGCCCCACCGGGCAGCTCACGCCGGTACCGACCAGTGTCAAGTCAAGTGACCTGGGCGGCTCGCCGGCCACCGAGCGGATCACTCGGGTCCTGCGAGGAGGCCGGCATGCGCAGCAACCCCCTTCTCTTCGAACCGATCGTTCGAGCGGGCAGCGGCGCGGACGGAGGGGTCTTTGTCATTGGCGAGCTCGGCCAACATCCCGCCAGGCAGGTCGGGCCGTTGAGCGATCGCCAGGCGGACGAGGACCCCGTCGTCTCCGTCCTCTGTCGCTGTTTGGAGAACGTCATGGAGCTTTCCAGCGGGGGTCGTTGCTGCTCCGGCGATGGCCTGCGTCGGCTGGTCGTCGCTACGAGCGAGCCGGTCGAGGGCTTCGCGCGGCGTGGAAGGGTTGGCGGCGACCTGACGGCGCACGATCGGGTCGCGGTCACCCGCCAGGTACCCGAGGACCGGTGGGGGTGATTCCGGGTTGGCGGCAACGGCTGCCCGCACCAACTCATCCTCGGAGCCGGCCAGAGTCTTCAGCCGGTCAGGATCGGTGCGGTCGCTCAGCGCCTCTCGGATTCTCCGTGAGCTGAACTCGTATCTCCTCAAGTAGCGGCTGACCGTGGTGGTGCTGGTCTCG
>CAYTJS010000484.1:0-1920 GCA_964438115.1 uncultured Iamiaceae bacterium | reverse complement strand
CACCTCACCCTGGCCCGGGTCGACGGGCCGGTGCCACCGGGCGTCCTCGGCCAGCCGGTCGCCGCCCGCTTCCCGGTCGAGGAGGTCGCCCTGGTGGCCAGCCACCTCGGCGACCTCCCCGCCCGCTACGACACGGTGCACCGCGTCCCCCTCGGTCGCTGACACCCCGGACCACCCCGACCACCCCGAAATTGCGTGAGTTGGTCGCCCCAGGGCGGACCAACTGACGCTACAAGGGGGTGGTGGACGAGCTGGGGGCGCCGACGCTGGAGCGTCTGGACCTGGGCGGCGGGTCCTGGGTCGACCTGGCCCGGGGCTGGCTGGACGAGGCCACGGCGGCCGAGCTCTACGACGCGTTGGTGGACGGCCTGGCCTGGCGGCAGAACCGCAACTTCCGGTACGACCACCACGTCGAGGAGCCCCGCCTGTCGGCCTGGTGGGCGTCGGGTCGGCCCCCGCCCCATCCGCTCCTGCCCGAGCTGCACCGGCTGGTGCAGCGGGCGTGGGGCCACCGCTTCGACGGCCTGGCCCTCGCCTGGTACCGGGACGGCCGCGACAGCCAGGCCTTCCACGCCGACCGTGACCTCCGGTGGCTGGACGACACGCTCATCGCCCTGCTGACCCTCGGGGCCACCCGCCCGTGGCTCCTCCGCCCGAAGGCGCAGCGCCACGACCCCGACGCCCCGACCCTCGACCTGCGCCCCGCCGCCGGCGACCTCATGGCCATGGGGGGCCGCACCCAGCGGGACTGGGTGCACGCCGTGCCCAAGGTCCACGGCCCCGTCGGGGGGCGGATCTCGTTGCAGTGGCGGTGGACCTCCCGCCAGGGCCGTCCCGAGCAGGGCCCCGGCTACCGCGCCCCGAGGACGTTCGGCCGCGGCTGACCCCGCGACCAACGCGACCGGCTCATCACCGCCCCGACCCGGCGGTGCTAGACCTCGTTCGCAGTGGTTCGGGGGCGGAGCACGGAACTCGCCGCGGCGCGGGAGGCGATCGAGGCCGCGACGCGTGGCGAGGGCCACACCGTGTGGTTCGTCGGCGAGCCGGGCGTGGGCAAGACCACGCTGCTCGACGCCGTGGAGGCTGCCGCCGACGGCCTGCGGGTCGTGAAGGTGGTGGGCCAGGAGACCGAAGCCGTCATCGCCTGGCGGGGCCTGGCCGACCTCCTGGGGGATCTGGCCGCCGCCGCCCGGCTCCCCGCCGCCCGCCGGTCGGCCCTCGATGCCGCCCTCGGGCACTCGTCGGGGACCGGTGGGGTCGAGACCCTGGGCGTGCTCCAGGCCGGTCTGGCCGTGCTGCGCCAGGCCGCCGGCAGGCGACCGGTCCTCGTGGTGGTCGACGACGTGCAGTGGCTCGACGAGCCCAGTCGCCTGGCGGTGGACTACCTGGCCCGGCGGGCGGGTGAGGGGGTCAGCGTCGTAGTCGCCGGCCGCCCGGAGGACCGTGCGCCGGTGGTGCCGGCCCTGGCCCTCGGACCCCTCGGCCGGGCCGACGCCCTGGCCCACCTGGCCGACCTGGGGGTGGAGGCCCCGGAAGTGGCGGCCCGACTCGTCGACGACCTCGGCGGGGTCCCCCTCCTGCTGACGGCGGCCGTCGCGGCCCTGACCCCGGCCCAGGTGCGCGGCCTGGCCCCGCTGCCCGACATCCTCCCGGTGCCGGCCGAGGTGCTGTCCCTGGCGGGTGCCCGGGTCGGGGCCGTCGACGGGCCCGGACGCGTGGCCCTCGCCCTGATCGCCCGGGTGGTGGCCCGCGATCTGGCCACCGTGCACCGGGCCCTCGCCGTGGCCGAGGTCGAACCGGCGGTCCTGGCCGAGCTGGAGGCCGACGGCCTCGTCGTCCTGGACCAGGGGTCGGTGGCCCTCACCCACCCCACCATCGGCACGGCGGCCCATCAGGGCCTCACCGGCCCGGACCGGCGCC
>CAYTJS010000483.1:0-1929 GCA_964438115.1 uncultured Iamiaceae bacterium | reverse complement strand
CGCAAAGGATGTGAGATGAACGAGCTCCGCGAGCGCACCGCCGTGGTGACCGGGGCGGGGAGCGGGATCGGGCGGGCGCTGGTGCGGCGCCTGGTGGACGAGGGGATGGCGGTCGTGGCCGCCGACGTCGAGTCCGCCGCCCTGGACGAGACGGTGGCCGGCACCGACGCCGTGGCCGTGGTCACCGACGTCAGCGACGCCGCCGCGGTCGAGGCCCTGGCCGCCGCCACCGAGGAGCGCTTCGGCGCCGCCCACCTGGTGTGCGCCAACGCCGGCGTCTTCCAGGGCGGGGTGAGCTGGGAGCGTTCCCTCGAGGACTGGAAGTGGGTGCTCGGCGTCAACCTCTGGGGGGCCATCCACGTCGTGAAGGCCTTCGTCCCCCGCATGGTCGCCGCCGGCGAGGAGGGCCACGTGGTCATCACCTCGTCGATGGCCGGCCTGGCCTGCGCCCCCTTCTCCGGGCCCTACCAGGTGTCCAAGTTCGGCGCCTACGCCGTGGCCGAGTCCCTGGCCCACGACCTGCAGGCCAGCGGGATCCCCATCGGGGTGTCGGCCCTCTGCCCGGGCGCGGTGGCCACCAACATCGCCACCTCCACCCGCAACCGCCCCGACGACCTGCCCGCCACCAGCGGCGACGACGTCGACTTCGTCGAGGCGGCCCTGGCCGACCTGACCGGCACCCAGGGCGTCGACCCCGCCGAGGTGGCCGACCGGGTGGTGGCCGGCGTGCGGGCCGGCGACTTCCTCATCCCCACCAACGACGACTACGCCGACCAGATCGCCGTCCACGCCGACGCCCAGCAGGCCCGCCGCCTCCCCCCCATGGCGACCTTCACGTGACCCGAACCTTGTGCTAAAGCGCCGTCATCCCGGCGGGTTTGCACAAGGTTCGAGGGGTTGGGGTCGGGAACCTAGGGTGCGGGGATGCTCACCGCAGGGGACGACTTCCCGATCCACCAGGTCGCCGAGCCCATCCGCCACGTCGGCACCAGTGACCGCAACTTCTACGACCGCTACTACTTCAACGCCCACAGCTGCTCGGGTGACCTGTTCCTGGTCATGGGCCTCGGCCTCTACCCCAACCTGGGCACCCAGGACGCCTTCGCCGTGGTCCGCCGGGGCGACAAGCACCGGGTGGTGCGCTCCAGCCGGGTGCTCGACGACCGCATGGACCTGCGCACCGGGCCGCTGCGGGTCGAGGTGGTCGAGCCGCTGCGCAAGATCCGCTTCGTCGTCGAGCCCACCGAGCACCCCCTCGCCCTCGACCTGACCTTCGAGGGGGCCCACGCCGCCTACGAGGAGCCCAAGCAGCTCATCCGCAAGTTCGGCCGCCTGCTCTTCGACACCGCCCGCTTCTGCCAGAACGGGCGCTGGACCGGCTCGCTCGAGGTCGACGGCGAGTCCTTCACGGTCACCCCCGACACGTGGTGGGGCATGCGGGACCGCTCCTGGGGCGTGCGCCCGGTCGGCGAGGCCGAGCCCCCCGGCATCCGCCAGGAGACGGGCCAGATGGTCGGCATGTGGAACTACGCCCCCATGCAGTTCGAGGACCACCAGATCTTCTACATCGTCCAGGAGGAGCCCGACGGCACCCGCACCCTCGAGGAGTCGGTGCGGGTCTGGAACGACCCCGGCCGCGAGCCCGAGCACCTCGGCCGCCCCGAGTTCGAGCACACGCTCGTCCCCGGCACCCGCCGCATCGACACCCCCTCCACCCTGTCGTTCCCCGACGCCCCCGGTGGCGGGTTCCGGGTGACGGTGGAGCCCATGGGCAACGCCTACGTCGCCATCGGCACGGGCTACGGCGTCGAGGACGACTGGCGTCACGGCATGTACCAGGGCGACCTGGTCACCCAGTACGTCGAGCACGACATGGCCCAGCTCGACACCTGGGCCTGGTACTCGCTCAACGAGCAGGTGGCCCGCTTC
>CAYTJS010000482.1:0-1933 GCA_964438115.1 uncultured Iamiaceae bacterium | reverse complement strand
CGGTGGGGAAGTAGGGGGTGCCCTCGGTGGGGTTCACCCCGATGACCACCTCGGGCAGGCCCGAGGCCGGGGCGTCGTTGACCAGGGTCACGGTGGCGGTGGCCCGCACCTGCCCCGTGGCCGGGTCCAGCTCGGCCCGGTAGTCGATCTCGCGGGTGAGGAAGATGTCGCCCTTGTTGTGGGTGCTGTTCTGGGTGGTGACCGACAGGAGGTCACCACCCTCGGCGTCGGGGAAGGACCCGTCGAGGCCGAGGGCCTCGAAGAAGGCCTGCTCCTCGGGGTGGTCGCTGGTCACGAGCAGGCGGCCCTGGTCGACCATGGGGCCGAGGACCTCGCCGACCCGCCGGGGGCCGGGCAGGTCGCCGCTGGTGAGGGCCTGGAAGGTGCGCCGGCTGGCCTCCTCGAGGAAGTCCTTGCGGGTGGCCCGCTCGTCGAAGGTCAGGTACTGGTCTCGCAGGAGGACGTCGGCGGCGTTGTCGGCGGTGAGCGGGGTGTCGTAGCCCGAGACGGTGATGGGCCCGGTGAGCTCGAGCAGGGCCTCGAGGGCGTAGGGGTCGACCAGGATGACCCCGTCCAGCGGCTGGCCGCCGGAGGCGAGGAACAGCTCCTCGATGGCCTGGGCCGTGCTGGGCAGGTCGGGCGAGACCGTGACGTCGCCGGGGCTGCGGGCGGGGCCGAAGCGGTTGTAGCGCCGGGCGTAGTCGGCCGGCTCGGTGATGGCGGTGTCGGGCGGGATGCGGTCCCGCAGGGCGGTGATCTCCTCGGAGCGGACCAGGGTCACGTCACCGCCCTCGGCGTTGAGGATCCCGTAGTTGCCGAGGAACCCGCCCAGGGCCCGCTGCTCGGCCGGGGTGACGAAGGCCACGAAGTACCGACGCAGCTCGTCGCCGCCGAAGAGGGCGGGGGCCACCTCGACGCCCTGGGCGGCCAGCTCGGCCTGGGGGAGGGCCTCGCCCACCTCGCCGGCGAACTCGTCGACCCGGTCGGCCAGCGGTGGCACCAGCCAGCCCGAGTCCACCGCCTCGACGGTGGCCTCGGCGTCGAGGAGGGCGGCCTCGGCCCGGGCCAGGGGGTCCCGGAAGGCGGCCACCTGGTCGAGGTCGAGCACCCCGTCGGTGAACTGCAACGCCTCGATGGGGGCGTCGGCGGTGGCCGAGGCGGCGGTGGCGGTCAGGGCCTCGCCCGAGGCGGTGACCTCGGCCACGGCCCGGGCGTGCTGGCCGAGGAGGGGCACGGCCCGCCCGGCCCGGGCCCACGGGGTGGACAGCGAGTCGTCGGCGGCGGCGAAGGCCGTGGCGGCCTGGTCGAAGGCGGTCACGGCGGCGGCCTCGTCGCCGTCGCGGGCGGCGTCGAAGCCGGTGCGGGCGGCGGTGATGGCCTGGTTGACGTCGTCGCGGGCGTCGAGCACGGCCAGGGCCTGGAGGATGGTGAGGGCGGCGGCCACCGCCAGGCCCGTGCCCACCGCCACCCGCACGACCTGGCGGGTGCGGCGCCGGCTGCGGCGGTAGGCCGAGACCAGGGCGGGGCCGGTGGCGGCCAGGGTGACGAGGCCGGCCAGCCCGTGGGGCTCGGCCAGCTCCAGGCGCAACAGCGTCTGCAGGGCCAGGGCCAGCACGACGGCGCCGGCGACCCGGGTCCGGCGGCCGAAGGCCACGGTGACGAGGGCCACGACCAGGGCCAGGGCGGCCGGCGCGGCCGTCAGCAGGTCGGGCGCGGCCAGGGTGGCGATGCCGGCGGCGGCCAGCCAGGTCCAGCGGCGGGCCTTGGCCCCGGCCAGCACGACGAGCACGGCGAAACCGGCCTGCCACACGGCGTCGGCGGGGGCCCAGCCGGTGGCCGCGCCGGGGGCGAGGACGGCCCCGACGGCCGCGGCACCGGCGGCGACACCGACCAGCACGTGGTCGGCCCGGGTGGGCGGTCGGGCGGGGGGGTC
>CAYTJS010000481.1:0-1934 GCA_964438115.1 uncultured Iamiaceae bacterium | reverse complement strand
CCACAAGATCCTCGACGCCCTGCTGGACACCGCCGACACCTACCACCGCCGCATCCCCACGCCGAAGGTCAACGACGTGCTGCGCCAGGCCCAGTCGGCCCAGCCCGCCCCCGGCGGCACCCGGGTCCTCTACGCCACCCAGGGCGCCACCGACCCGCCCACCTTCACCCTCTTCACCACCCGACGCCTGCCCCCGACCTACCTGCGCTACCTCGAGCGCCGCCTGCGCGAGGCCTTCGCCCTGGGCGACGCCCCCCTCAAGCTCCGCGTCCGCGCCCGCCGGGAGTAGCCGGGGGCCGGGACCGGTGCCGGGTGGCCGGGGTACGCTCGTCGGGTCATGGTGATCCCCGTCCTGGTGGCCACCGCGGTGTTGTGCGTGGGGGCGGCGCTCTCGTGGGGCCGTTCGGCCCGTCACCGGCACCGGGTGTGGCGGGCCCTCGATGCCTCCGACGCCGACGACGGCGCCATCTCGCTGGCGTGGGCCTCCTACCGCAAGGACCTCCACGCCGCCGCCCTGTACCTCGTGGCCGCCGTGGCGGTCGGTGCGGTCGTCCTCGCCGACCCGCCCGCCGGGGCGGTGGTCCTCGGTCTGCTGGCGGTGCCCGCCCTGGTGTCGATCTCACTGAGCCGGACCTTCGTCGACGAGGCCCGCCTGGCCCAGGGGCGCATCGGCATGGAGCGCCGGGCCGTGGAGGTCCTCGACCAGGAGCAGCGGGCGCCCCGGCTCTGGGCCGAGCGCCTGGCCCCCGAGCAACTGCCCGACCTGGTGGGCTTCGAGGTCGGCCGGGTCTACCAGCCGGGCTCAGGGATGATGGCGGGCGACTTCTACGACTTCTTCCGCCTGACGCCCACCCGGGTGGCGGCGGTGATCGGCGACGTCGCCGGCCACGGCATCGAGGCCTCGATCACCGCCTTCCAGGCCAAGTACCTGCTGCGGGTCTTCCTCCGGCAGTTCAAGGACCCGGCCCAGGCGGTGGAAGAGCTCAACAACCAGCTGTCGGCCCTGGGGCGGGACGAGGAGTTCGTGTCGCTGGCCGTGGTCGTCTTCGACACCCGGGCCGGGACCCTGCGCTACACCTCGGCCGGCCACCCCGCCGTCTACCTCTGGCACGAGCGGGAGCTGGCCCCGCTGCGCTCGACGGGTCCGCTCGTCATGCTCGCCCCGGGCAGCGAGTACTACAGCCGCGAGATCCGCCTCGACACCGACGACCTCTGCCTCCTCTACACCGACGGTCTGGCCGAGGCCCGGGACGGCGAGTCGCTCTTCGGTGAGGAGCGCATCGCCGCCATCGTCCGCCGGGATCCCGGCGTGGCCGCCGACGTGCTGTGCAAGACGCTGCTCGAGGCCGCCCGGGACTTCTCCAACGGCCCCATCGGTGACGACGTGGCCATCCTGGCCATCCGACGCGAGTAAGTGGCGTGGCCGACCACGACGAGCACCTGGGCCGCGCCGCGGCCCGGGCCCTGGAGGGCAACCTGGCCAAGGTCGGCGACAAGCTGGCCCGGCAGGGCAAGCTCTTCGTCCGGGAACGCCTGGCCCTGCTCCTCGACGAGGGGTCCCTGGTCGAGGACGGCCTGCTGGCCAACGCCCTGGCCACCGACCTGCCCGCCGACGGCGTGGTCACCGGCACCGGGACCGTCGACGGCCGCCCGGTGGCGGTGGTGGCCAACGACCCGACGGTCAAGGCCGGCTCGTGGGGGGCCCGCACCGTCGAGAAGATCGTCCGCCTGACCGAGTTGGCCCTGCGCCACGAGCTGCCGGTGTTCTGGCTGATCGACTCGGCCGGGGCCCGCATCACCGACCAGGTCGAGCTCTTCCCCGGGCGCCGGGGCGCGGGCCACATCTTCCACAACCAGGTGCGCCTGTCGGGCCGGGTGCCCCAGATCTGCTGCCTGTTCGGGCCCTCGGCCGCCGGCGGCGCCTACATCCCGTC
>CAYTJS010000480.1:0-1969 GCA_964438115.1 uncultured Iamiaceae bacterium | reverse complement strand
CGAGATCGTGCCGAGCATCCGGTCGAGCAGCGTGACGGCCGGGTTGAAGTGGGCGCCGGACACCGCACCGAACATCAGGATCAGCCCGACCAGGGCCCCGGCGGTGGCCGCCGCGTTCTCGAGGAGCTGGAGGCCGACCTCGTCGGGGGAGAGGCGGCTGGCGGCGATGCCGGAGCCGATCACCGCCACGACCAGCAGCCCGGTGCCGAGGGCCTCGGCGGCCAGGCGGCGGGTGAGGTCGAGGTGCAGGCGCCCGGTGCCGGTCTCCACCTCGGTGGAGAGATCGCCGACCGGCCCGGGCTCGTCAGGCGTCACGCCGGGAGCCTGCCAGGCCCGGCCAGACATATCAACGGTCATCGATGCGAGTTTCCCGGGCCGTCACCCGACGTTCAGACGGGGCGCCATCGGGGGAGCACGACGCCGTCGACCGGGGCGGGGAAGACCACCTCGACCGGACTGCCGATGGCGATGTCGTCGGCGCCCAGTTCGCCGATGGGACCGTCGGCCGTGCGCACCAGGTTGCCGACCATGCGCAGGGCCGGGTCCTCGTCGAGGGTGACCACGGCGACGTTGTACGGCGCCTGCTCGGCGTAGGCGGCGAGCAGCGGCGGGTGGGCGATGACGAAGGACCACACCGTGCCCCGGCCCGAGGCCACCTCCCAGCGGTCGGCCAGGGAGCGGCAGTGCGGGCACATCGGCCGGGGCGGGTGGCGGAAGCGGCCGCAGTCGGCGCACACCTGGTAGCGCAGCTCGCCGACGGCGGTGCCGGCCCAGAACGGGGCGGCGACCGGATCGTCCTCGACCGGCAGCAGCAGGCTCACGCCCGATATCCCTACGTAGGGCTGGTGATGTGCAGCATCACCAGCCCTTGAACTCGACGTCGCGGCGTTCGACGAAGGCGGCGACGCCCTCCTTCATGTCCTCGGTGTGCATGACGTGCTCCTGGGCCATGGCCTCCTCGCCGAAGGCGGTGAGGCGGTCCTGGTCCACGGCCCGGTTGATCAGCCACTTGGTGGTGGCCAGGGCCCGGGTGGGGCCGGCGGCCAGGCGGGTCGACCACTCGGTGAGGGCGGCCTCCAGCTCGTCGGCGGGCACGACCTTGTTGACCACACCGAGGGCGGCGGCGTCCTCGGCCAGCAGGTCGTCGCCGAAGAAGGCCAGCTCCTTGGCCTTGTGGGGGCCCAGGGCCCGGGTCAGCAGGTAGGGGCCGCCACCGTCGGGGATGATGCCCCGCCGGGCGAAGACCTCGATGATCTTGGCCCCCTCGACGGCGATGACCAGGTCGGCGGCGAGCACCAGGTGGGCCCCAATGCCGGCGGCGGTGCCGTTGAGGCCGAGGACCACCGGCTTCTCGCAGTCGAGCACGGCCGAGATGAGCCGCTGGGCGCCGGTGGCGATCATGCGCATGGCGTCGCCCACGATGCGCTCGGGGGCGCCCTCGGGGCGGGCCGGGCCGCCGGAGCGGTCGGCCCGCAGGTCGGCGCCGGTGCAGAAGTGGCGGCCGTTGGCGGTGAGCACCACGCAGCGGACGGCGGGGTCGCCGCTGGCCGCCTCGAGCAGGTCGATGAGGCGGTTGCGCTGGTCGGGGGTCACCGAGTTGCCGGCGTCGGGGCGGTTGAAGGTGATCCAGGCCACCCCGTCGCGCATCTCGTGGAGCAGGTCGTCGTTCTCGTCAGCCACGGCCGAGGACACTACGCCCGTTCTGGACTCGCCCCGGTGCTCTGGGAGAAGCCGACGCGCGTCCAGAACGGTTGTGGTGGGGGCTCAGCCGAGGCCGGTGGCCCGGGCGGCGGTGCTGGAGCCGCCGTCGACGGGCAGGAGCGTGCCGGTGATGGTGGCGGCGTCGTCGGAGGCCAGGAACGCCACGGCGGCGGCCACGTCCTCGGCGGTGGCCAGGCGGGTGAGGTGCATGGCCTCGAGGCGGGTCCGGCGGGCGTCGTCGAGGTCGGCGTCGCGCTGCTCGTGCAGC
>CAYTJS010000479.1:0-1977 GCA_964438115.1 uncultured Iamiaceae bacterium | reverse complement strand
CCCCGGGCGCGTGGAGCCCCGTCAGGTAGCCGCCGGCGCAGAACGACAGCGGCTCGTTGAACAGCATCCAGTGCTTCACCCGGTCGCCGAGGTGGTCGGCCAGGACGCCCACGTACTCCTCGAACCACCCGACCACGTCACGGTTCTCCCAGCCGCCCCGGTCCTGGATGGCCTGCGGGAGGTCCCAGTGGTACGCCGTGAGCCACGGCTCCATCCCGTTGGCCAGCGTCTCGTCGACCACCCGGGAGTAGAAGTCGAGGCCGGCCTGCTCGACCCGTCCCGTCCCCTCGGGGAGCACCCTGGGCCACGACACCGAGAAGCGGTTGGCGTCGACGCCCAACCACCCCATCGTCGCGAGGTCGTCCTCGTAGCGGTGGTAGAAGTCGCAGGCCACGTCGCCGGTCTCGCCGGTCATGACCGTGGGCACGGGGCGGCGCGTCCGGTGGGTGAAGGTGTCCCACACCGAGGGGCCCTTGCCGTCCTCGTCCCAGGCGCCCTCGATCTGGTAGGAGGCGGTGGCCACCCCCCACGTGAAGTCGTCCCCGAAGTCGGAGGCGGCCATCCCGAACAGGTCGGGGGCGGGGGCGGTCGTCGGGTCGTGTGCGTCGGCCATGACCGGGACGGTACGCGAACGACCCCGGGCGCCGTTGCCCGGGGTCGTCCTGAGGGCCGGGGGAACGTCCCGACCTGTGGTGGTGTGGTGACGGCTCAGCCGGCGAGCTCCTCGATGCCGTCGGTGGCCTCGGCGGCGGGCGCCTCGGTCACCGGGGCCTCGGGGGCCTCGTAGGCGTCGGCACCGGTGCCCTCGGGCTCCCAGCCCGGGTCGGTGGCCGTCGGGTCCTCGTAGCCGTCGTCGTAGCCCTCGGGGGCGTCGTCGACGAGCGCCTTCGGCTCGACGTCGGCCTCCTCGGGGTACTCGGCGTCGTGGTCCTGCTCGACGTCGGTGTCCTCGGGGTACTCGGTGTCGGTGGCCTCGTCCTCGGGGTACTCCTCCTTGAGGATGATCGGCTCGTCCGGCAGGGGCTCGGGCTCGGGGGCCGGCTCCACACCGAAGTCCAGGTCGATCTGGGCCTGGTTCACCTGGTTGCCGTCCCCGTTGATCACGTTGACGTTCGAACCCTCACCGGCCAGCACGAACGCGTTCTGCTGGTACACGGTGTTGTAGGTGTAGGCCACCTCCGCCGCGGGCGTCGGCGTCACCGGCGCACCGTGGCTCGTGTAGTTGGCCAGGTTCGACTGGTGCACCCCACCCAGCCGGGACGCCACCTGCGGCATGCACGACGCCACATCGGCCGGCTCGGTGCCCTCGGGCAGGTTCTCCTCCACCCACCCGTCGGGGTCCTCGCTGAACTGGTTCACCTCGTTGGACTGGCTGAACAGGCTCGTGATCCGCTCCACGATCTGGTCCATCCCCTCACGGCTCATCTCCATCGCACTCACTCCCTTGGTGTTGGTCACGGCCACCCCGTCGGCGACCTGGGAGCAACCTACGAACCATCCCCCAGCCGGGAATCGGGGAAGACCCCCCACCCCCGGGGGGCCACTAGGGGATGGTCAGGGGCGCGAAAGGGAGCGCGGTGCTACCGCTCCTGTCCGCAGGGCGGACCGGGCCGCTGGGCCCGCTCGAGCAGGCGGGAGAGGACGAGGAAGCTGCGGGTCCGCTCGGTGATGGCGTTCGCGCTGATGCCCTCGAGCACCTGCTCCAGCTCGGCCGTGCTGGCCGTTCGGACCCGGAGGAGGGCGTCCGCCTCACCGGTGACCGTGTAGGCGGCCACCACCTGGTCGTAGGGGGCCACCGCCTCCCGCACGTCGGCCGGGCTGGTGCCGGCCCGGCAGAACAGCTCGATGAAGGCGTCCGTCCCGCTCCCCCCGGGGTCCGGGTCGACCACCGCGGCGTAGCCCCGGATGACCCCGGCGGCCTCCAGTCGGTCGACGCGGCGCTTCACCGCCGGGGCCGACAGGCCCACCACCTCCCCG
>CAYTJS010000478.1:0-1997 GCA_964438115.1 uncultured Iamiaceae bacterium | reverse complement strand
CCACCACCACCTCACGCCCGGCCCCGACCAGGTAGGGGTGGATGCTGCGCCCCACCCGACCCCAGCCACACAGCACCACGTGCCCATCGAGGTCGTCGATCGTCCGTTGCATGCGTCGCCTCCCGATGCGATCACTCAGCCTGCCCTCCACCACCGACTCGAGCAGCACCGCCGCCGTGTAGAACACGACGCCCGCCCCCAGCAGGATGAGCACCATGGTGAAGACCCGGAAGGCCCGACCGGGCTCCTCCGGCAGCTCCCGGAAGCCCACCGTGGCCACGGTGGTCACCGTCTGGTAGGCGGCGTCCAGCGGGCTCAGCCCGAGGAGCAGGTACCCCACGGTGCCGACCACCAGCATGGTGACCAGCAGCCCGAGGCCGACCTGCACCCGGCGCCACGGGTCGTCGGCGGGTGCCATCCGCCAGCGTCGTCGGGCCATCGCCGCCGTCCCGCCCCCGCTCGGCTAGGAGGCGAAGTCCTCGGGGTCGACGTCGTCGATGAAGCGCTTGAACTCCTCGACGACCTCCTCCTCGGGTTGGGCCTCCTCCTGCACCACGTAGCCGACCTCGTCGAGGACGGCGTCCTCGGCGAAGATGGGCGAGCCGGTGCGGGCGGCCAGGGCGATGGCGTCGGAGGGCCGACTGGACACGGTGCGCACCCCGCCGGTGTCGACCAGGTGGAGCTCGGCGAAGAACGTGCCGTCCTCGAGGTCGGTGACCACGATCCGCTCGAGGGTGGCGCCCAGGGCCTCCAGCACGTCCTTCATCAGGTCGTGGGTCATGGGCCGTGGGGTCTCGACCTGCTCGAGGGCGAAGGCGATGGCCGTGGCCTCGGGGGCGCCGATGAAGATGGGCAGCATCCGCCGCTCGCCCGCCAGCTCCCGCAGGAGGACGATGGGCGTGTTGGTGGGCAACTCCACCCGCACGCCGACCAGCTCCATCTCGACCACGTCCCTAACCTATCGACGGGTACAGCTGGCCGACATAGGCGTCGGGGTCGGCGGCGAGGGTGTCGAGGTCGCCGGCGGCGACCAGGCCGAGGTTCCGGTAGCGGCCCCGGAAGTCCAGCCCGTAGCCGACCAGGAACTCGTCGGCCGCCTCGAAGCCCACGTAGTCCAGCGGCTGGGGGACGATGCGCCGGGCCTGCTTGTCGAAGAGGGCGCAGACCTCCACCGAGGCCGGGCCCCGGGCCGTCAACTGGGTCAGCAGGTACCCGAGCGTGAGACCGGTGTCGACCACGTCCTCGACGAGTACCACCGCCCGCCCGGCCAGGTCGGTGTCGAGGTCCTTGGTCAGCCGCACCCGGCCCGACTCGGGGGCGTAGGAACTGATGCCCAGGAAGTCGACCTCGACGGGCACGGTGAGCTGGCGGACCAGGTCGGCGAGGAAGAGCAGGCAGCCCTTCAGCACCCCGACGAGGAGGACCCCCTCGGGGTGGGCGGCGTCGATGGCCGCGCCCAGACGCACGGCCGCGGCCGAGAGATCGTCGGCGTCGTGGAGGACCCGGGCCGGCTTCAAAGGGGACCGAGCTGGTCGCGCAGCGACCGGCGCAGCAGGGACGCCCGGAGCTGGTCGCCCAGCGAGCACAGCTCCCCGACCAGCTCGAAGGCCTGGCGCCGCGACGTCGGGTCCCGCTGCCGCACCAGCGGGCTGGCGAGCTGCTCGAGGAAGCCGGCCTCGCGGTCGGCGGCCATCTTGAACATGCGCAGATGGCGGGCCTCCACCCCGTGGCGGGCGAAGGCGGCCGCCAGCCGGGCCACCACCAGGGCCTCGTCGTCGTAGAGGACGGCCGAGCCGACCTGGCGGCCGCTCAGCATGCCGAAGCGGGTCAGTTCGGCGATGGCATCGGCGTCGAGTCCGGTGGCCGACGCCAGTTCCTCGATGGTCATGGACACGCCGGTCATCCCGGCGTCGAGCGAGGCCAGCGCCCGCACCGGGGCCGGCTCGGGGGCGGCCGCCACCGCCGGCGGGGTCGCCGGGGCGGGCAGGTCGGGCACC
>CAYTJS010000477.1:0-2000 GCA_964438115.1 uncultured Iamiaceae bacterium | reverse complement strand
CCGCCCCCACCCGCAGGCCCGAGTAGGGGGCGTAGGCCTGGCGGCCGACGGCGTCGGCCGCCGCCCGCAGGCCCTCCCAGTCGACGTCCATCGGGGCGCGCCCCTCCTGTGCCGGCTAGTCGATCTGGCCCTTGCGCCACGGTCGCCCGACGAAGGCCGGGGGCCGCAGGCGCTGGGTGGCCACCGCCAGCACGAGCAGGGTGACGATGTAGGGCGTCATCTGCACGAACTCGACCGGGACCGAGTCGCTGACGAAGTAGTAGAAGCCGATGAGACCGGCGGCGAAGGCCGAGACGGTGGCCGGCACCCGGCGACCCTGGCGACGCCAGAGCACGGCGGCGAGGACGAGGAGGGCCATGGCCACGAAGAGGACCAGGGCGTGCACGGCCCGCTCGTCGCGCAGCTTGAGGGCGTCGGAGAACCCGAAGAGGGCGGCGCCGGCGGCGGCCCCGCCCGGCCGCCAGTTGCCGAAGATCATGGCAGCCAGGCCGATGAAGCCCTTGCCCTGGGTCTGGCCCTGCCGGTAGATGCCGGCGGCCTCGATGGACAGGTAGGCCCCGGCCAGGCCGGCCAGGCCCCCGCTGATGGTCAGGGCGGCGTAGCGCATCCGGTAGACGGGCACGCCCAGCGACTCGGCGGCGGTCGGGTACTCCCCGCAGGAGCGCACCCGGAGGCCGAAGACCGTGCGCCACAGCACCCACCAGGTCAGGGGTACGAGGAGGATGGCCAGGAGGGTGAGGAACGACAGGTTGTTCGTCGCCCCCCGGACGAGCCCCGCCCCGTCGGAGACGAGGAGCCACTGTTTGGCCTCCAACCACCCGAGGGGGTCGGGGGACTGCCAGCCGAACAGGTTGCCGCCCGAGAGGAGGGGCAGGTCGAAGGTGCCCACCCCCTCGACCCGTGGCGACTGGGTGGCCCCGCCGCCCTGCACGCCCTCGTAGACCTCGACGGAGAGGTAGCGGGCGATGCCGCCGGCCAGGGTGATGATGGCGACGCCGGAGATGATGTGGTCGACGCCGAAGGTGACGGTGGCCAGGGCGTGGAGGAGGCCGGCGGCGGCGCCGCCGGCGATGCCGATGGCCACACCCCACCAGGGCCCGTACTGCCAGGCGCCCCAGGCCCCGAACCAGGTGCCGAGGATCATCATGCCCTCGAGGCCGATGTTGACCACGCCGGACCGCTCGGCCCAGATGCCGCCCAGGGCGGCGAGGCCGATGGGCACGGCGAGGCGCAGGGTGGTGCCGACCGTGCCGCTCGAGGTCAGGTCGGGGTTGTCGGTGATCCAGCGCACCAGCGCCAGGAGGACGAAGGCGGCCAGGGCCACCAGCCCGACCCGGGCCAGCCGGCTGCGGCCGGCGCCGGCGCGGGCCGCCTGCCGGGCGGCGAAGGTCTCGTCGGCCTGCTTGACCGCCCCGGCCCCCGCCACCGACGGGCTCGGGGGCTCGTGGTGGCCGACCAGGGCGTCGTCGACGTTGCCGTCCATGGGGTCCTCGCCGCTCATGCCGGGGCCCCCACGGGCTCGGGGGTGGTGGTCGGGGGTGGCTCGGGCGCCGCCTCCTCGCCGATGAGGCGGCGCTGCTGACGCTCGATGAAGCGTTGCACCAGCTCGTAGGCCACCACGACCGACAGGACGATGACGCCCTCCATGATCACCACGATCTCCTTGGCGATGCCCTCGAGGTCGAGGATCTGGGCCGAGCGGCCGAGGAAGGCCAGGAGGATGGCGCCGATGGCGATCCCGATCGGGTTGTTCCGGCCCAGCAGGGCCACGGTGATCCCGGCGAAGCCGAGGCCGGTGGCGAAGTCGAGCCCGTAGTTGTACGAGAAGCCCAGCAGGACCGGCAGGCCGACCATGCCGGCCACCGCCCCCGACAGCAGCATGCCCTTCACGATCATCTGCTTGGGGGCCACGCCACTGGCCTGGGCGGCCAGGGGGTTGAGGCCGCTGGCCCGCAGGTCGTAGCCGAAGCGGGTGCGCCAGATGACCACGTAGTAGAGGA
>CAYTJS010000476.1:0-2005 GCA_964438115.1 uncultured Iamiaceae bacterium | reverse complement strand
TCCGAGTGTGTGGTCGGCCTGCCGCGCGGCGCGGCGGGCGGCGGCCTCGGCCTCGGCCCAGCGATCGACGGCGGCGCGGGTGGCCGCGACCTCGCCGGCGGTGGCGTGGTCGGCGATGGCCAGTTGCTCGTCCCACTGGGCCAGGCGCTCGTCGAGGGCCGTGGCCGAGCGCTGGGACGCCCGGGTGGCCAGGGCGATGGCCTGGCGACAGGCGGCCGGGGGCGGGGCCTCGCCGGTCTCGCAGCGGGCCACCAGCCGGCGCAGGGCCTGCCCCTCCCGGGCGGCCCGGGAGGTGGTGGCGGCCACGGGGCCGAGGAGCGCCCGTTGGGCCACGGGGCGGCGGGCGAGGGTGGCGGTGACCGCCTCGGGGTCGACGTCGGTGGCGGCGACGGTGCGGGCCAGGGCCCGGGACCGGGTGGCGGCCACGACCTCGGCCCGGCGCAGGGCCCGCCCGCACGCGCCGCTCACCTCGGGGTCGTCGGTCAGCAGCGAGCAGCCGGCGCCGAGGAGGGCCAGGCCGGCCAGCAGCGTCGCCGCGGCGACGACCCGGGGGAGCAGGCGGCGGGCGGGCACGGGGGTGACGGTAGAGAGGGGCGGGTCAGGGCCGGGCCAGGCCCGGGCAAAGCCTTGGTAAACCCGTTGGACCTCCCCGATGGGGCGAACAGACGTTCTAGAGTGGGCCCGTGAGGCTGTCACCCCCCCTCCCTATGGTCCGGCCATGAGCCGAGCCCGCACCGTCCACCGTTGCGCCGAGTGCCGGGCCGTGGCCCTGCAGTGGGCCGGTCAGTGCCCCACCTGTGGCGCCTGGAACTCGCTGGTCGAGGAGACGACCCGCGTCCAGGACCTCGCCCCGGTGACCGGGGCGGTGGTGCCGGCGGTCCGGGTGGGCCAGGTGCCCACCGACGAGCGCCTGCCGGTCCCCACCGGTGTGGTCGAACTGGACCGGGTCCTGGGGGGTGGCCTGGTGCCCGGCTCGGTGACCGTCCTCGGTGGCGCCCCGGGCATGGGCAAGTCGACCCTGTTGCTCCAGGTGGCGGGGGCGGTGGCGGCGAGCGGGCGCACCGCCCTGTACGCCTCGTCGGAGGAGTCGCGGGTCCAGGTGCGCGGCCGGGCGGAGCGCCTGGGCGTCATCGACGACCGCCTGTGGCTCCACGGCGAGGCGTCGATCCGCCACCTGGCCGCCGCCCTCGACGACGTGGTCCCCGACATCGTGGTGGTGGACTCGGTGCAGACCGCCTTCGACCCCGAGTGCCCGTCGGCGCCCGGCTCGCTCAACCAGGTCCGCGCCGTGGCCCAGCGGGTGGTCGAGGAGGCCCGTCTCCGCGGCTGCGCCGTCGTCCTGGTCGGCCAGATCACCAAGGAGGGCACGCTGGCCGGCCCCAAGGCGCTCGAGCACGTGGTCGACACGGTCCTCACCTTCGAGGGCGACGAGCACCACGCCCTGCGCCTGCTGCGGGCGGTGAAGCACCGCTACGGGGCCACCGACGACCTCGGGGTGCTCGAGATGACCGAGGCCGGCCTGGTGGGGGTGGCCGACCCCAGCGGCCTGTTCCTCGCCGGGCGCCGTCCCGGGGTCCCCGGATCGGTGGTGGTGCCCACCCTCGACGGGCACCGGCCGATCCTGGTCGAGGTCCAGGCCCTGACCCACAAGGTGGGCTACCTGCCGCCCCGGCGCTCGGCCCAGGGGCTCGACGCCGGGCGTCTGGCTCTCCTCCTGGCCGTGCTGGAGAGCCGGGTCCACGCCAGCACCGCCCAGCACGAGGTCTACGCCCTCACCGCCGGCGGGGTCCGCCTGGTCGAGCCCGCCGGCGACCTGGGAGTCGCCCTGGCCGTCACCTCGGCTCTGGCCGACCAGGCCCTGGCCGGCGACCTGGTGGCGGTGGGCGAGGTCGGCCTCGGGGGCGAGGTCCGCCCCGTGGGCCGCATCGAACAGCGCCTGGCCGAGGCCGCCCGCCTCGGGTTCCGGCGGGCCGTGGTGCCCCGGGGCACCCCCGAGGTGGCGGGC
>CAYTJS010000475.1:0-2013 GCA_964438115.1 uncultured Iamiaceae bacterium | reverse complement strand
GCCCCGGTGACCGAGATCGCCGTGGGCGACGCCGCCCGCTACCGCCACGCCACCGTCCAGCGCCTCGGCGCCGGCACCTGGCAGGTCGCCACCCAGGTCAGCCGGGTGGGCGCCGCCGCCGACCTCGTGGCCGCCGGGGCCGCCCTCGGCGGCGACTACGCCCGCCTGCGCACCGACTGCCGCCTCGTCGGCCGGGGGGCCGGCGGCACGCTGCTCGCCGCCTACCTCGGGGGCGGCGACCAGATGCTCGACTTCCGCACGTTCCAGGACCACGCCGCCCCCGACACCACCAGCGACCTGGTGTTCAAGGGCGCCCTGGCCGGCCACGCCCGCTCCGTCTACACCGGCCTCATCCGGGTCCGCCCCGACGCCCGGGGCACCGAGGCCTTCCAGACCAACCGCAACCTCAAGCTCTCCGAGGACGCCTGGGCCGAGTCGGTGCCCAACCTCGAGATCGAGAACAACGAGGTGCGCTGCTCGCACGCCTCGGCGGTGGGCCCGGTCGACCCCGACCAGCGCTTCTACCTCGAGAGCCGCGGGGTGCCCACGCCCGAGGCCGAGCGCCTCATCGTGGCCGGGTTCTTCGACGACGTCCTGTCCCGCTTCCCTGACGCCCCCGCCGCCGACGGCGTGCGGGCGGCGATCGGCCGCACCCTGGAGGAGGCCCGGTGAGCCGCCTGCACCTGTGCCCCCGTGACGAGCTGGCGCCCGGCAGCGCCCGCCGCTTCGACGTCGACGGCCACCGCATCGCGCTCGTGCGCATCGACGACGACTTCTACGCCATCGGCGACCGCTGTACCCATGCCGACGTGTCGTTGGCCGAGGGCGAGATCGACGCCGAGGCCGGCACCATCGAGTGCTGGAAGCACGGCAGCGCCTTCTCGCTGACCACCGGCGAGCCCGAGTCCCTGCCCGCCACCAAGCCGACCCCGGTCTACGAGGTCGTGTTCGACGGCGACGACGTCTACGTGGAGGTGCGCTGAGATGGCCGAGCTGGTGATCACCGGCCTCGAGGCCACCGTCGAGGGCAAGCGCATCCTCGACGGCGTCGACCTGACCGTGCGCTCCGGCGAGGTCCACGCCGTCATGGGCCCCAACGGCTCGGGCAAGTCGACGCTGTCGCACGTGATCATGGGCCGCCCGGGCTACGAGGTGACCGGCGGCTCGGTCGCCCTCGACGGCCACGACGTGCTGGCCCTCTCGCCGTGGGAGCGGGCCCAGGCCGGCCTCTTCCTGGCCATGCAGTACCCGACCGAGGTCCCCGGCGTGTCACTCGAGGACCTGTTCTCGGCCGCCCTGCGGGCCGCCGGCCGCGACCCTGCCGACCTCCGTGACCGGATGGTCACCGAGGCCGAGCGCATCGGCTTCGACGAGCGGTTCCTGCACCGCCCCCTCAACGTGGACCTCTCCGGCGGCGAGCAGAAGCGCAACGAGACGCTCCAGCTCGGGGTGCTGCGGCCCCGCATCGCCATCCTCGACGAGCTGGACTCGGGCCTCGACATCGACGCCCTGCGCACCTGCAGCCGGCGCATCGAGGAGGCCACCAAGGAGGACGGCCTCGGTGTCCTGGCCATCACCCACTACAGCCGCCTGTTCAGCGAGCTGGCCCCCGACGTCGTGCACGTGTTCGTGGGGGGCCGCATCGTGGCCCAGGGGGGCGACGAGCTGGTCGAGGAGCTGGAGGCCGAGGGCTACGCCCGCTTCGGGGTCGCCGACGAGGCCGAGGTCCCCGCCGCCCCCGATCCCTTCGCCGATCCCTTCGCCGACCCGCTGGCCTGATGGCCCCCGAGGTCCTCGACGACGCGGCCCTGGCCGCCGCCCTGGCCGACCTGGCCGGGTGGGAGGTGGTCGACGGACGGCTCCACCGCGAGCTGGTCTTCACCGACTTCGCCGAGGCCTTCGGGTTCATGGCCCGGGTGGCGGTGTGGGCCGAGGCCCTCGACCACCACCCCGAATGGTCCAACGTCTGGAACCGTGTCACCATCGACCTGGTGACCCACGACGCGGGCGGGC
>CAYTJS010000474.1:0-2016 GCA_964438115.1 uncultured Iamiaceae bacterium | reverse complement strand
GGTCAGGCGGGGGGTGGGCGGCGGGGCCTGGCCGCCGGTCTCGACCGACACCACGTTGAACTCGGTGTCGACCGCTGAGCCCGTGCCGCAGTAGCGACAGCGCTGGACGGGGGCCCCGGCCAGCAGCCCGTCGGTGAAGCAGAAGCCGGCGGCCAGCTCGAAGTCGTGGCCCGGGGTGCGCATGGTGGTGGCCACGCGGACCCCGTCGAGCTCGATGGCCAGCGGCTCCTCGACGATGAGCTCGTCGGGCCGACGCACCTCGCGGCCGCCGCGCAGCCGCCGGGTCAGCACGGTGACGGTGCGGCCCCTCACCCGCGGGAGGCTACCGACGGCCGGCCGCCGGTCAGGCCCGGTGCAGCGTGGCGGCCAGGTGGTGGGTCAGCGGGTGGCCGACGGCAGCCATGGCCAGGTCGTAGGTGAGGGTGTCGCCCTCGACGACGAACCGGCGGGTCAGAGCGTCGACGGGCTTGGCCGTGGGCGTGCCCACCACCGAGGTGCTGGCCAGCTCGACGGTGGTGCCGGTGACGGTCCCGAGGGCGACCTCGGCGTGGCCGGAGGGGTGGGCCACCACCAACTCGACGGCGGTGCTGCCGACGGGCCGCAGGTAGCCCATCTCGGTGTGCAGCGGCCGCCCGTCGTCGGCGGCGACGGTGCGCTGGGTGTACAGGAGCACGGGCTTGCCCCCGTGCCAGAACCGGGTCTCCTCCCGGTACCGGAAGTCCTCGATCCCCGACGGGTACGAACCCGCCCCCTCCCCCGCCCAGTCCCCCAGCAGGAACGCCAACGCCGCCAGATCCGGGTGCAGGGCAGGTCCGTCCATGACCAGAACCTACGCAGGAAAACGACCGGCGACCCGCCGGAGTCACCTCCGACGGGTCGCTGGTTCGACCAACCGACGGGCGGCACGGGTCCGAGGACCCGCTGGCCCGCCAGGGGCGGCGCCGAGAGGCGCCAGGGATCAGAAGTCCATGTCGCCGCCGGGCACGGCGGGCTCCTCTTCGGGCTTGTCGGCGATGACCGCTTCGGTGGTCAGGAACAGGGCGGCGATGGACGCCGCGTTCTGCAGGGCCGACCGGGTCACCTTGGCGGCGTCGATGACGCCGGCCTTCATGAGGTCGACGTACTCGCCGGTGGCGGCGTTGAGGCCCTCGGTGGGGGTCTCGAGGGCCCGCACCTTCTCGACCACGACGCCACCCTCGAGGCCGGCGTTGACGGCGATCTGGCGCAGCGGCTCGGTCAGGGCCCGCAGCACGATGCGAGCACCGGTGGCCTCGTCGTGCTCGCCCTTCTCGAGCTTCTTCACCACGGCCTCGACGGCGTCGGTGGTGTTGACCAGGGTCACGCCACCGCCGGTGACCACACCCTCCTCGATGGCCGCCTTGGTGGTGCTCACGGCGTCCTCGATGCGGTGCTTCTTCTCCTTGAGCTCCACCTCGGTGGCGGCGCCGACCTTCAGCACGGCGACACCGCCGGACAGCTTGGCCAGCCGCTCCTGGAGCTTCTCGCGGTCGTAGTCCGAGTCGGTGTTCTCGATCTCGTTCTTGATCTGCTGGATCCGGCCCTGGATGTCCTCCTCGGCGCCGGCGCCCTCGACGATGGTGGTCTCGTCCTTGGTGACCACGACCTTGCGGGCCCGCCCGAGCAGGTCCAGCGTCGTGTTCTCCAGCTTGAGGCCGACCTCCTCGGAGATGACCTGGCCACCGGTGAGGATGGCCATGTCCTGCAGCATCGCCTTGCGGCGGTCACCGAAGCCGGGGGCCTTGACGGCCACGGACTTGAAGGTGCCCCGGATCTTGTTGACGACCAGGGTGGCCAAGGCCTCGCCCTCGACGTCCTCGGCGATGATGACCAGCGGCTTGCCGGACTGCATCACCTTCTCGAGCACGGCCAGCATGTCCTTGACCGCCGAGATCTTGGACGAGACGAGGAGGATGTAGGGGTCCTCCAGCTCGGCCTCCATCCGGTCGGGGTCGGTCACGAAGTACGGCGAGATGTAGCCCTTGTCGAAGCGCATGC
>CAYTJS010000473.1:0-2023 GCA_964438115.1 uncultured Iamiaceae bacterium | reverse complement strand
CCCGTAAGCTCCCACGCCGCTCGACCACGACTCGCACAGGAGCACACACGCCATGGGAACCCTCGACGGGAAGGTCGCCATCATCACCGGTGCCGGCCAGGGCCTCGGTGCGGCCCACGCCAAGCTGTTCGCCGCCGAGGGGGCCCGCCTGGTCCTGAACGACCTCGGTGACGGCGTCGAGGAGGTCGCCGCCGAGATCAACGCCGCCGGTGGCGAGGCCGTGACCAACCGCACCAGCGTGTCGGACTGGAACGCGGCCAAGGAGATGGTCGACCAGGCCGTCGACACCTACGGCGACCTGCACATCCTCGTCAACAACGCCGGGATCCTGCGGGACAAGATGTCGTTCAACATGGAGGAGGCCGAGTGGGACGCCGTCATCGACGTCCACCTCAAGGGCCACTTCAACCCGTCCCGCCACGCCGGCGTCTACTGGCGCACCCAGGCCAAGGCGGGCAACACCGCCCCGCGGCGCATCATCAACACCTCCAGCGAGGCGGGCCTGTTCGGCAACGCCGGCCAGGCGAACTACGCCGCCGCCAAGTCGGGCATCGCCACCCTGGCCATCGTCTTCGGCCGCGAGCTGGCCGCCTACGGGGTGACGGGCAACGCCATCGCCCCCCGGGCCCGCACGGCCATGACCGACTCGATGGAGTTCTTCAACGCCCCCGAGGACGAGGACGCCTTCGACCGCTTCCTGCCCGACAACATCTCGCCCCTGGTCGCCTGGCTGGCCTCCGACGACGCGTCGGACGTGAACGGCCAGGTCTTCGTCGTGATCGGCGGCGACGTGTGGGTCATGCAGGGCTGGAGCATCGCCGGCCACGTCCACAAGGACGGCCCCTGGTCCCCCAGCGAGCTCGCCGGCAAGAAGGAGGAGCTCTTCGCCGACCACGACCGCTCGCTCCCCGGGATGGCCATCCCCAGCTGGTAGCCCCGCCGGGGCCCCGGCCCCGATCGGCCATGCTGGTCGGGTGCTGGGGGGACTCCGGGTGCTCGACGCCTCGACCGAGGTCGCCGGGCCCTACGCCACCAAGCTGCTGGCCGACGCCGGCGCCGACGTCGTCAAGGTCGAGACGGCCGACGGTGACCCGCTCCGCCGGTGGACGGCCGCGGCGGTCGAGCTCGCCGACGGCGAGGACTCGTCCCTCTTCCGCTTCCTGAACACCTCCAAGCGCTCGGTGGTGGGGTCGGTGGCCGACCTCGCCGCCGGCGCCGACGTGGTGGTGGGCGACGGTGACCTCGACGTCACCGGGCTGCGCCGGGACCACCCGCACCTCGTGGTCGTCACCATCACGCCCTTCGGCACCACCGGCCCGTGGGCCGACCGACCGGCGACCGAGTTCACCCTGCAGGCGGCCTGCGGCTCGACCGGGTCCCGGGGCACGACCGACCGCCCACCGGTCGCCGTGGGCGGCCGCTTCGGCGAGCACCTGGCCGGCGTCCACGCCGCCGTGGCCACCGTCGCCGCCTGGCGGGGCGGGCGGGCGACGGGCACCGGCGACCACGTCGACGTCTCGATGCTCGAGGCCATGGCCCTGGGCATGAACACCTACGCGCCGCTCTTCGCCGAGCTCTACGGCGTCGATGCCCCGGCCGCCCCCGCCTTCCGCCACCTCGACCACCCCTCGATCGAACCCACCGCCGACGGCTGGGTCGGCTTCGCCACCATCGCCAACCAGCAGTTCCAGGACTTCCTCGTCCTCATCGAGCGGTTCGACCTGCTCGAGGACGAGTCCCTCGTCGACATCAACGTCCGCACCCGACGGGCGGCCGAGTTCGACCCGGCGGTCACGGCGTGGACCACCCGCCACACCACCGCCGAGGTGATCGCCCGGGCCTCGGACCTGCGGGTCCCGGTGGCTCCGATCGGCACCGGCGCCACCGTCGTCGACCACGAGCACTTCGTGGCCCGGGGGGTCTTCGTCGAGGGGCCGCACGGCCGTCAGCCCCGGGTCCCCTACCGGCTGGGTGACCACCCCGGCACCGCCTTCGACCCCGCCCCCACCCTGGACGAGCACAC
>CAYTJS010000472.1:0-2033 GCA_964438115.1 uncultured Iamiaceae bacterium | reverse complement strand
CTCCCGTCGGTACGGACTGACCCATCCCACCAGTCCCCGGGCGCGCCCGACCGGGCGCGCCCCCGATCGGAAGGAATCCGACATGACCATCCCCCGCCACGTGCGCGCCCTGCTGGGCGTCGTGCTGAGCCTGCTGTTCGTCCTCGCCCTCACCGCCTGCGGTGACGACGGCGACAGCACCACCGAGACCGGCGGCGACGCCGGCACCGACACCACCGCGGTGGCCGCCGCCGACTGCGACGCCATCGACGCGGTGGGCGCCTTCGTCCGGCTCCCGCCCGACGACAACACCGCCGTCTACGTCGAGCTGACCAACAACGGTGAGGCCGACACCGCCCTGGTGGGCGCCTCCGCCGACTTCGCCGAGACGTGGGAGCTCCACGAGATGGTGACCGGCGAGGACGGCGTGATGGAGATGCAGCCCGTCGAGGGCCAGTCGATCGCCCTGCCGGTGGGCCAGACCGTGGCCCTCGAGCCCGGCGGCCTGCACGTCATGGCCATCGGGGTGACCGACGAGCTGGCCGAGGGCGACGTCGTCCCGGTCACCCTCGAGTTCGAGGGCGGCTGCACCATCACCGTCGACGCCGAGGTCCGAGCCGTCGACGAGGGCATGGACATGGGCGGTGACATGTCCGGCGACATGAGCAGCGACATGGGTGGGGAGCACGAGCACTCCACCGATGGCGAGCACGAGCACTCGGAGGGCTGAGATGCCCCGCGGACATCGGGCCGGCACCCTCGGGGTGCCGGCCCGGGCCGTGCTCGTCGTGCTGGCCGCCCTCGCCCTGCTCGCCGCCGCCTGCGGTGACGACGGGACCTCGACGACGACCGAGGCCGGCGGTCCCGCCGGTTTCACCCGCGACCCCGCCCCCGAGGTCGGCGACCTCGAGTTCGTCGACTTCGCCGGCGACCCGGCGGGAGCACCCTTCGCGCTGGCGGCGCCGACCGAGGGCGGCTACCTGCTGCACTACTTCGGGTACCTGAGCTGCCCCGACGTCTGCCCGCTCACCCTGAGCGAGCTCTCGCAGGCGCGTGACCTGCTGCCCGCCGACCTGGCGGCGCGCACCTCGGTGTCGATGGTCACCTTCGACCCGCAGCGCGACACGGGTGCCGAGATCGCCGACTACATGGCGAACTTCTTCCCGGCGGGCGCCTACCACGCCCTCCGGGCCGACGACGACGACGTCCTGGCCACGGCCGGCGACCGGCTCGCCGCCACCTGGCGACGGGAGGAGCAGGAGCCGGGGGCGGACCCGGACGCCTACTTCATGGCCCACACGGCCGACGTCTACGTCCTCGACGACCAGGGGCGGATGCTCTGGGAGTTCCCCTACGGGACCGAGCCGGCCGACATCGCCGAGGCGCTGGAGGCCCTGGACGCCGGGGAGACCTGATCGTGGCCGGCCCCGTCCGGGCCGTGCCGGCCCTGCCGGTGCTGGTGGCGGCGACCGCCGTCACCCTGGCCCTGCTGGTCGGGGCCGGCCCGGCGGGGGCGGCCGACGGGGCGCCCGCCCTGGTCCGATCCGTGCCCTCGGCCGGGGCCGTGGTGACCGCCGGGCCCGACGAGGTCACCCTGACCTTCGACGTCCGGGTCACGGCCGAGGGGGCCCGGCTCGACGTCGTCGACGGAACCGGTCGGATCACCACGGTGACCGCGGCCCCTACTGCCGCCGCCCGCACCCTGCGCTTCCCGTTGCCCGACCCGCTCGCCCCCGGCCGTCACCTGCTCGGCTGGTCGGTGGCCGCCACGGACGGCACGGAGGGCCAGGGGGCCTTCGTGAGCGTGGTCGACCCCACCGGGGCGGGCACGGTGGCCGTGACCCGGGACGTGACGGCGGCACCGGGCCGTGACGCGGCCTGGTGGGGCGCTCTGGTCGCCCTGGCCGCCGTCGCCCTCCTGGCCGTCCTCCTGGCCTTCGAGGCCCTGACCGCCCGCCCCCTCCGCCGTCCGCTGCTGACCGTCGTGGCCGTGATGGCGGGCGGGGCCGCCCTCGTCGCCGCCGGCCTGGCCGGCCTCGATCCCGACGGCGGTG
>CAYTJS010000471.1:0-2035 GCA_964438115.1 uncultured Iamiaceae bacterium | reverse complement strand
CAGCCTCTACAAGGCCCTCCGGGCCGCCGGCGTGGTCGTCGAGCGCGACTCGCCCGACGAGCACGGCCGCTGGGTCGAGGTCGACCGTGCCCTGCAGGACGACTTCGCCCTCGACCAGCTCCTCTCCCCCTTCCTCCTCGCCGCCCTCCCCCGCCTCGACCCCGACGACGACCACTACGCCCTCGCCCTCCTCGCCCTCGTCGAGGCCGTGGTCGACAACCCCATGCCCGTCCTCATGGCCCAGCGGGACAAGGCCCGCGACGAGGCCATGGCCGCCATGAAGGCCGCCGGCGTCGAGTACGAGGAGCGCCTCGCCGAGCTGGACAAGGTCAACTACCCCCAGCCCCTCCGCGACGAGATCTACGCCGTCTTCGACGCCTGGCGCGGCGCCAACCCCTGGATCGGCAGCCGCAACATCGCCCCCAAGGGCGTGGTCCGCGACCTCTGGGACCGGGCCATGGACTTCGCCGCCTTCGTCCGCCACTACGGCCTCAAGCGCTCCGAGGGCCTCCTCCTCCGCTATCTCTCCGACGTCTACAAGACCCTGCTGCGGGCCGTCCCCGACGACGCCAAGACCGACGAGGTCGACGAGCTCACCGACTGGCTGGGCGCCGTCATCCGCACCACCGACTCGTCCCTCCTCGACGAGTGGACGGCGCTGTTCGACCCCGACGCCGCCGTCGACGTCGACGCCCTCGAGGCCGCCACCGAGCCCGCCGCCGACGTGACCACCGACCGCCGGGCCTTCTGGGCCCTGGTCCGCACCCGGGTCTTCCGCTGGGTCCAGTACGCCGCCACCGGCCGCTGGGAGGCGTGGTCCGAGGACCTCACCGAGATCGGCGACCACGGCTGGACCGCCGAGCGCCTGGCCGATCTGTTCGCCCCCTACTTCGAGGCCCACCCCGACGTCGCCCGCACCGAGGCCATCGGCATCGACGCCGACGCCCGCGGCCCCCAGCGCTTCGTCGTCACCGAGGCGGGCGCCGAGTGGACCGTCGAGCAGGTCCTGGCCGACCCCGAGGGCCACGACGAGTGGTACCTCGAGGTCACCGTCGACCTCCCCGCCTCGGCCGAGGCGGGCGACGTCGTGGCCCGGGTCGTCGGCGTCACCCGCCGCTGAGCGACGGCGGGGTGACCTCCGCCACCCCCGACGCCCCGTCGGCCCCCCGTCACGGCAGGCTGGACCGACCGTCCCCCACGAGGAGCCCCCCATGGCCCGCTACGTCACCAAGCTCCGGACGCCCCGCAGCATCGAGGACGCCTTCGCCTATATGGCCGACCTGCGCAACTTCGCCGAGTGGGACCCCGGCGTCACCCGGGCCGAGCTGGTCGAGGGTGACGGCGCCGGCGTCGACAGCGCCTACGACGTCACGGTCAAGAGCCCCGGCCGCGACCTGACCCTGCGCTACGTCATCGTCGAGCACTCCCCGGCCGGCGCCGTGCGGGCGGTGGCCGAGGACCGCTTCCTCACCTCCGACGACCGCATCACCGTCGAGGCCGACGGCGACCAGACCCTCGTCACCTACCAGGCCGACCTCACGCTCAACGGCGTCCTCGGCCTGGCCGACCCGCTCCTGCGCCTCGCCTTCGGCCGCATCGGTGACCGGGCCGCCGCAGGCCTGCGCACGGCCCTGGACGGCGTCGAGGTCAGCTGACCCGCCGGGGCCGGTGGCCGTCCTGTCGGGCGCCGGGTAGACACGGGCGATGGCCGTGACCTCGCCGCTGCCGCCGCTCACCTCCACCTTCGTCCGCGACCTCGAAGGGCTCTACCGGCCGTGGCGGGCGACGCCGTCGTCGGCGCCGCAGGTCATCGCCCTCAACGAGCCGCTGGCCGCCCAGCTTGGCTTCGACTCGGCGTGGCTGGCCGGGCCGGAGGGCGCCGCCTTCCTCGTGGGCAACGACGTCCCCGACGACGCGACCCCGGTGGCCCAGGCCTACGCCGGCCACCAGTTCGGCAACTTCAACCCCGGCCTCGGTGACGGGCGGGCCCTGCTCGTCGGCGAGATCGTCGACGGCTCGGGTCGGCGCTTCGACC
>CAYTJS010000470.1:0-2070 GCA_964438115.1 uncultured Iamiaceae bacterium | reverse complement strand
GGTGCCGAAGTGACCGAATGGACGGACGACCACCTGAACGCGCCATGAGCGTGTACCGATCGGGGGCAAGCTCGAACCGGCGTCGGTGAGTGCCTGGTACCACCCGTGCATCGAGTCCATCAGCAGCACTGCGCTTCGTTCGGAGATGCTGGAGTGGAGCAGAAGCGGGGGGCTGGGCGGGTTGTCGCTCGGCCCGCCGAAATGCGCTTTGAGGTGGAGGGGGTCGGTGCCGCCCCCATACGGGGAGACTCCCTGAAGTTGCTCCGCGTAGCGCTCTCGGTCCACGGGAAGCGCGATCGGCCGGGTGCTGGTCTCGCTGCTACCGGCTGTATCGATGTGAGGACCGGGTCCGGCTGTCGTGAAGTTCGAGGTTGCCCACGCGGTGAAGAGGTCGAACATCCCGTCGTGTTCGTAGGTGGCAAGGAGACGGAGGCGGGCGTCGTCGCCCGTGGGCCTGCCGGCCTTGAGCCACCAGCGCAGGCCATGGGAGGGCCGGGACCAGCCGAGGGAGTAGACGAGGACGTGAACCAGTGCGCACCAGTAGGCGGCGCCGGCTGGATGGACGTCGCCAGGTCGTGGTGGTGCAGGAAGGGGTTCAGAGCCTGGTGGTGCCTGTAGTGCCCGGAACACCCAGGGGATGGCGTAGCCCCACTCTGGCTGTTCGCCGAGGATCGCCCACATCTGTTGGTAGGTGCTGGTGTGGGCAGCTTGGTTGCTGACCCAGTCGGGCACTCCGAGGCGTGGCGGTTCTGGGGGACGGTTAGTGGTCGGCATCAGTGGTGTGGGTCTCCCGTGGGGTGGTCATCGGCGCCGGTGGGTGCTGTTCGAGTTCGCGGGCTGAGGGAAGCCCGGTGAACGCATGGCTAGTCAGCCAATCCCGCACCGCGAGGGTTGCGTAGACGTCGGCAGCGTTGTAGTCGAGGAGCTTCTCCTTGAGACGTACGGGGTCGTCGGCGGGGTCCGGGTTGACGGCGTGGCGGTACCAGACGGCAGAGAGGTCGCCGGCGGCGTCGGCGGTGGGCCAGGCGAACCCGGCGTGGGGAGCGATGGCCTTGAGCCCGTACCCGGCGGGGCTCAACAGCACCATCTCGGCGGTCTTCTTGAGGTCCACCCAGCGATTGGTGGCCTTCACCAGGGTTTCGATGTCGGTGGGGGAGGGGACACCAGCAACCGTGCCGTGGGTGCGTGCCGCGATGTTGGCGAGTTGGCCGGCTTCGGCCTGCTCGTTCCAGCAGTACACCTTGGCGGTGACGGCGGCCGTGTCGGCGTCGGCGAGTTGGTCGGTGAGCCAGGCCCAGAACCGGGCGAGGACCTGGCCTTCTTGGCGTTCGGTGAGGGGGTAGGCCCAGTCGACGAAGGGCTGGTAGCCGCCGGTGCGGGGTGCAGTGGGGTCGGTGCGGTCGGTGCGGATGGCCCCCCACAGGTAGACGCCGCCGCCGAGGTCGCTTTCCATGTCGATGTCGATCTCGATCTGGGCGCGCAGGTCGTCGGGGACGGGGCCGGTGCGGTGGAGTCCGCCGCGGATCCGGGCCCGGGCCGCGATGACGAGCTCGGCGAGCCTGATCGAGACGTTCTCGGGGACCATGTCGGGCTCGGCCGGTTTCAGGTAACGGTCGATGAGGTCGCCGTCGAGTTGCGCGTCGCGGAGTTGGCCGACGGTGGTGATGCCTTGGCTTTCGAACAGGCGCTGCTTTCTCTTGGCCCGCTTGTTCACGGCGGGCTGGTCGCGGTCGGCGCCCGGTTCCGCCATGAGGTCATCGCGGGTGACCGGCACCCGTTTGCGGTCGTCGGGGTGGCGGGCTGCGAGGAGTGTCGCGGTGCGCAGGTCGAGGTCGGCGAGGTCGCCGCAGGTGTGGATGCTGGCGTGGTGGTGTCGGCGGGTCTCGTTCCAGCCGACGTGGGGCAGCAGACTGATGTGGTCGCCGGCGTCGCCGCCGTGGTCGAGGTGGTCGGCGCAGATCACGGTCCACCAGGGGCAGGTGGCGCACTCCCCGATCTTGACTGGATCGAGCAGCCAGGCGTCGCCGGGGTCGGCGGCGGCGGCGGTGTCGATCACCTTGGCCCGGAACT
>CAYTJS010000469.1:0-2105 GCA_964438115.1 uncultured Iamiaceae bacterium | reverse complement strand
CGGGCGGCGGCCATCGCCGCCTCCGGGGTGTCGGCCCAGCGGGTGAGCGAGCACTGGTGCGTCCACTCGTCGTACACCGCCCGCAGCTTGCCGTAGCTGTTGTCGACCACGACGTGGGGGATCCCCTGCAGGAGGGCGAGCAGGTGCCCGTGGAGCCGGTCGGTGACCACGACCCGGCCCCGGGCCAGCACCCGGCACCCCCGGTCGACCCACTGCTCGGCGAGGGGCTCGAAGGTGGCGGCGTTGAGCCGCCACAGGCGCCGGGCCCACGGGTCGCCGGCCTCGAAGCGGGGGAGCAGGGCGGCGTTGAGCCGGCGCCGGGCCCGGTCGGCCGGCGGCCACCGGTGCTCGTCGGGGAGGGGGGCCAGCCAGTCCAGTGTCTCGATCGTGAGGTCGTCGGCGACGGGGACGTCGTAGCCCGCCGCCTCGGGGTCGGTGCGGGCCAGCCACAGCACGTCGGCCCGGGGTTCGGCGGCCCGGGGCCGCATGCCCAGGGCGAAGACGGGGTCGGGGCACAGCAGCGACGGCACGGCGAAGTGCTCCCGGGCGTAGGCCAGGCTCTGGGGCTCCCGGGTGAGGAGGGTGAGGTCGGTGTGGGCCTCGCACAGCGCCTTCAGGCGGTCCCGGTTGGCGGGGTCGCGGAAGAAGATGCTCTGGGGGAGCTGGACGGTGCGCAGGTCGGAGAGGTCGGCGAGGAGCCGCTCGCGGGTGGTGGCCTGCCGGTGCGGGTAGAGGTCGCCGAAGTTGGCGCCGCCGTGGATCAGCACCGTCCCGTCGGCGCCGAGCCGGCGGCGCAGCGTGGCCGGGTCGTAGGAGGCCCACGAGGCCGTGTAGACGACCTCGGCCCCCAGCCGGTCGAGGGTGGCCCGCTCGCCCAGCCACAGGGCGGGGTCGCCGGCGTTGGCGTGGTTGGGGAAGTTGACGAGCGCGACCCGGGTCCCCGGCGGCACCAGCTCGCCCTGGATGCGGTCGATGTCGTCGGACCAGGCGGCGACGAGCTGGTCGTCGGGGCGGTGGTTCACGGCGACGGGCAGGCTATAGCTACAGGTCCATGATCTCGTTCGCCGACGTCCGTGCCCAGGGTCCCGAGGTCTCGGGCACCATCCTCGTGGACGGCGACCCGTTCGAGGTGTGGTTCCGGGTCGAGGGGGCGACGCCCACGGCGGCCCCCGAGGCCTTCGTGGCCATGGCCCTGCCGGTGGCGATGGCCCGCGGCCTGGCCGTCGAGGCGCCCGGGCCCCTCGCCCCCGAGGTGGTGGCCGGCTTCGCCGCCTGGCAGTCGGTCCTGGCCACCTGGTACCCCGACCGCCTCGTCCCCGTCGAGGTGCGGGCGCCCCGCCGTCGCCCCCGGCGCCGGGGCAAGGGTCGGGCCTGCTTCTTCACCGGCGGCATCGACTCGTTCTTCTCGGCCCTGCGTCACCTCGACACCCTCGACGCCCTGGTCTTCGTCCACGGCTTCGACGTGCCCCTCGAGCAGTTGCCCGACCTGCGCCGCCAGGTGACCGCCGGGGTCGAGGCCGCCGCCGCCGAGTTGGGCGTCCCCCTCGTGCAGGTCGAGACCAACCTCCACGACTTCAGCGACACCATGGGCTCGCCCTGGGGGACCACCTACCACGGCGCGGCCCTGGCCGCGGTGGCCCACCTGCTCGGCCACGGCGAGGTGCTCGTCGGCGGCACCCACACCTACAGCGACCTGTTCCCGTGGGGCAGCCACCCGGTCAGCGACCCGCTGCTGTCCAGCGACCGGGTGCGGCTGGTCCACGACGGCTGCGACGCCGACCGGGTCGAGAAGACCATCGCCGTGGCCGCCTCCGGCGTGGCCCTGCGCCACCTGCGGGTGTGCTGGGAGAACCGGGACGGCACCTACAACTGCGGGCAGTGCCGCAAGTGCATCCGAACCCAGATCGCCCTGCGCATCGCCGGACGCCTGGAGGCGTGCGAGACCCTGGGCCACGACATCGACCTGGCCGCCGTGCGGGGCATGCCCCTGGGCGACGTCAACACCATCGCCCGCCACGCCGAGCTGGTCCACCACCTGCGGGCCCTGGGCACCGAGCCCGAGCTGCTGGCCGTCCCGGCCACCTGCACGTGGCTGGCGGTGGCGC
>CAYTJS010000468.1:0-2115 GCA_964438115.1 uncultured Iamiaceae bacterium | reverse complement strand
CACATCGACGCGGGCAAGACCACCACGACCGAGCGGATCCTCTACTACACCGGCCGGTCCTACAAGATCGGTGAGGTCCACGAGGGCGCCGCCGTCATGGACTGGATGGAGCAGGAGCAGGAGCGGGGGATCACCATCACCTCCGCCGCGACCACCTGCAACTGGCGCGACCACTGGATCAACATCATCGACACGCCCGGCCACGTCGACTTCACGGTCGAGGTCGAGCGGTCGCTGCGGGTCCTCGACGGCGCCGTGGCCGTCTTCGACGCCGTGGCCGGCGTCGAGCCGCAGTCCGAGACCGTGTGGCGTCAGGCCAACAAGTACGGCGTCCCCCGCCTGTGCTTCATCAACAAGATGGACCGTCTCGGCGCCGACTTCTTCGCCGCCGTGGACTCGATGCACGAGCGCCTGGCCGCCACCACCGCCATCGTCCACCTCCCCATCGGGGCCGAGGGTGGCTTCCGCGGCATGGTCGACCTGGTGACCATGCAGGCGCTGGTCTGGGCCGAGGACGACACCGAGCTGGGCGCCAACTACGAGGTCAAGGAGATCCCCGCCGACCTCGCCGACGACGCCGAGATGTACCGCCAGGAGCTCATCGACGTCCTGTCCTCGCACAGCGACGTCATCCTCGAGAAGTTCGTGGGCGAGGAGGAGATCACCGCCGACGACCTCCGTGACGCCCTGCGCGACGCCACCATCGCCGGCCACGTCGTCCCGGTGCTGTGCGGCACGGCCTTCAAGAACAAGGGCGTGCAGCCCCTGCTCGACGCCATCATCGACTACCTGCCGTCGCCTCTCGACCTGCCCCCGGTGCAGGGTGAGGACCCCAGCGGCAAGCAGTCCCTCGAGCGCAAGGTCGACGACGGCGAGCCCTTCGCTGCCCTGGCCTTCAAGATCGTGGCCGACCCCCACGGCAAGCTGACCTACTTCCGGGTCTACTCCGGCAAGGTCGACAAGGGCGACCAGGTGCTGAACGTGCGCACCGGCAAGAAGGAGCGCATCGGGCGCATCCTCGAGATGCACGCCAACCACCGTGAGGACAAGGACGCCGTCTACGCCGGCGACATCGTCGCCGCCATCGGCCTGAAGGACACCCGCACCGGCGACACCCTGGCCGACGCCGGCAACCCCATCGTGTTGGAGCAGCTCGAGTTCCCCGAGCCGGTCATCCACGTCGCCGTCGAGCCCAAGACCAAGGCCGACCAGGACAAGATGGGCAAGGCCCTCTACTCGCTCTCCGAGGAGGACCCGACCTTCCAGGTCCGCACCGACGAGGAGACGGGCCAGACGGTCATCTCCGGCATGGGCGAGCTGCACCTGGAGGTGCTGGTCGACCGCATGCTGCGGGAGTTCAACGTGGACGCCACCGTGGGCAAGCCCCAGGTCGCCTACCGCGAGACCATCACCGCCACCGTCGAGAAGGTCGTGTACCGCCACGTCAAGCAGACGGGTGGTGCGGGGCAGTTCGCCCACGTGGTCATCGACCTCGAGCCCACCGGCCCCGGTGGCGGCTTCGAGTTCATCGACAAGATCACCGGCGGGCGCATCCCCAAGGAGTACATCCCGGCCGTCGACCAGGGCATCCAGGAGGCGCTCAGCTCGGGCGTGCTCGCCGGCTACCCGGTCGTCGACGTGCGGGCCACCCTGACCGACGGGTCCTACCACGAGGTCGACTCGTCGGAGATGGCCTTCAAGGTCGCCGGCTCGATGGCCTTCAAGGAGGCCGCCCGCAAGGCCAAGCCGGCCCTGCTCGAGCCGATCATGGCGGTCGAGGTCGTGACCCCCGAGGACTACCTCGGCGACGTCATGGGTGACCTCTCCAGCCGCCGGGGCCGCCTCGGCGGCTCCACCCAGCGGGGCAACAGCCAGGTCATCGAGGCCCAGGTGCCCCTCTCGGAGATGTTCGGTTACGCTACCGACCTGCGCTCCCGCACTCAGGGTCGCGCCACCTACACGATGCAGTTCGACAGCTATCAGCAGATGCCTGCATCGGTCCAGGAAGAGATCGTCGCCCGCGTTCGCGGCGAATAGCCCCCTCAAGCAGAAAGCACACCGGAGCACAGCCATGGCCAAGGAGATGTTCGAGCGGACCAAGCCTCACGTGAATGT
>CAYTJS010000467.1:0-2118 GCA_964438115.1 uncultured Iamiaceae bacterium | reverse complement strand
ACCCCGCCGCCGGTCGCCAGCAGCCGCCGCCAGGCGCGGTCGACCTCGGGCGCGGCCTCGGGGTGCTCGCCGAGGCGGCGCCGGGCCAGCTCGTCGAGCACCGCGAAGCGCTCGGACCACCCCGCGGCCTCGCGCAGGCGCTCGACCAGCTCGGTGGCATCGGCCCGGCCCCACAGGTCCTCGAGGTCGACCATCTGGTCGGTGAGGGCCCCGGCCGGGAGCCCGAACAGGGCGCGGGCGCCCCGCGGCGTCACGTTGAGGTGGATGCCGTGCTGGTGCCCGTCGTGCTCGATGGTGGCCGCGGTCGAGTGCAGGCCGGACACGAACGCGGTGTGGCGGCTCGCCCGGCGCTCGCCCCCGGGCTGGACCGACAGGTCGACCGTGCCGGCGAGGGTGACGATGAAGGTGATGTGGCGCGAGGGCAGGCCCTGGTGGGTGCCAGGCCCGAACCCCTCGTACCGGTAGCCCACGTACTCGTCGAGGTAGGGCGCCAGCTCGGGGTGTGGCTCGCGCACCGCCCCCTCCAGCACCTGCTCGCCGACCTCGACGGCCATGCCCGCGAGGCTACGCCCCGGCCCCCCCACCCGAAATCGAGAGCCGAGAGCCGCACATGTGCAGCTCAACGCTCCCCGTTTCGGGGGGGTGTCCCCATGTTCTTGTCAAGGGGTCATGCGGCGGTGGGGAGGTCGTGGGTGTGGGTCGGGCGGTAGGCCTCGCCGTTGCGGAGCATGGCCAGGATGACGTTGCAGCGGCGGCGGGCGAGGCAGATGACTGCGGCGTTGTGCTTCTTGCCCTCGGCTCGTTTGCGGTCATAGAAGGCTTTGGAGTCGGGGCTGCGCAGGGAGGCGAAGGCAGCGAGGAACATGGCGTTCTTGAGGCGGTGGTTGCCTCGTCGGCTCTTGGTCTCGCCGCGCAGGCTGGTGCCGGACTGGCGGGTCACGGGGGCGAGGCCGGCATAGCTGGCGAGCTTGGAGCCGTTGGCGAAGCGGCTGCCGTTGCCGATCTCAGCGAGGATCCTCGCTCCGGTCCTCGGCCCGATCCCCGGAAGGGTCACGAGGACCTGGCCGAAAGGGTGGGCCAAGAAGACCTCCTCGATCTCGACAGCGAGGGCGTCTCGGCGTTGGTGGACGCGGTCGAGCTCGGCGGCGAGTTCGGCGATGACCCGGCCGATGGCGGCCTCGGCGCCGATGGTGACGCTCTGCGCGTCGAGAGCGTCGATGACGGCGTCGGTGACCTTGGCGGCCAGGCGCGGCGAGCGGGCCTTGATCGTGCGGGCGATGCGCGCCCGTCCCGCTGCTCGCAGGGCCGTCGGGCTCGGGTAGCGGGCGAGCAGGTCCCGCACCCCTGCGTGGGCGAGCCGGGAGCCCAGGGCCCGCTCCAATGCGGGCGATTCGCTCATCAGGGCGTCTCGGAGCCGGTTGGCGAGCCGGGTCAGGTCCGCGGCCAGGTCGATGTCGAAGCCGTTGAGCACCCGAAGCTGGTCCAACAGCTCGTCGCTGGCGGCATCGAGCCAGTGGACCTGTCGGCGTCGCAGCCGGGCCGTGTCCGCGAGCACGAAGGCGTCGCGGCGGTCGGTCTTGGCCTCACCCGGGTAGAGGTCCGCCGCTCGGCGCATCACCAGCCCCGGCACATAGGCGACCGGCACCCCCGCCCGTGCCGCGACCGCGATGGCCAGCTGGGCGATCGAGCCGGGCTGATCGATCACCAACCCAGCGGTCCCATGCGCGGCGGCAGCCTCGAGCAGGCCGACCAGGTCCGCCTCGTCGTTCGCGACCGGCCGAGCCAGCAGGCTCTCGCCCTCGTCGTCGAGCACCTCAGCGAAGTGCTCCTCCTTGCCGACATCGAGGCCGACCCACACCCCGACGTCCTCGGGTGCTGCCATCACCGCTCCTCCCGCTCGTGGTCCATGAGGGAAGGCCGTGAAGGGCGCGCTCGCCGTCATCCACCTTACGAACCAGCGATCAGTCGCATGTCCCCATCAGAGGTCCACGCACCCGCCAGCGCCGGCGGCAACACCCCCCAGGCCATCGACGTGACAGGGGGCAATGAGCCATACCGGCACCGCCGGACTTCCCGAGCCCCAAGCATCACCCAAGGCCCGCAGAGAAGGTAAGGGGG
>CAYTJS010000466.1:0-2134 GCA_964438115.1 uncultured Iamiaceae bacterium | reverse complement strand
TCGCCCCACGCGGAGCTGCGTGACCTCGCCATGCCGCACCTGCTGGACCTCCTGGCCGTGACGAAGGAGACCGTCCACCTCGCCGTGTCCACCGGCGACCGGATCCTCTACATCGAGAAGATCTTCGGTCACAACCAGGTGGCGAGCCCCTCCCGGGTGGGTGGCACGCTGCACGCGTCGTGCTCGGCGCTGGGCAAGGCGATCTCGGCCTTCAGCCCCGACGCCGTCGTGCGCCAGGTGGTCTCGACGATCCAGCCGCGCACGCCGTATTCGATCGCGGCGCCGTCGGTGCTGCTCGACGAGCTGCGCAGCGTGCGTCAGGCGGGGGTGGCCTTCGACCGGGAGGAGGCCCAGCTCGGCCTCACCTGCGTCGCCGCCCCGATCTTCGACGCTTCCGGGTCCCGGGCCATCGCCGCGGTGTCGGTCTCGGGACCGAAGAACCGGTTCAACCCGGAGCGCTACGTCCCCACGATCCGCGAGACCGCCGGCCGCATCTCCCGCTCGGCGATCGAACTCAGCGCGGCGAGCTGATCCCGGGGCGCCGGCGGCCCCCCGTAGGCTCGGCGGGTGGCGGTCGGACGGTTCGCTCCCTCGCCGTCGGGGCCGTTGCACCTGGGGAGCCTGCGCACCGCGGCGGTGGCGTGGCTGGCGGCGCGGAGCGCCGGGAGCGCCTTCCTCCTGCGGGTGGAGGACCTGGACCCCAACGTGAGCCGGCGGGGCTTCGAGGCTGCGCAGCGGGCCGACCTGGCGGCGATCGGGGTCGATCACGACGGGCCGATCGTGCGCCAGTCCGAGCGTCGGGGCCGCCACGACGAGGCGCTCGCCGACCTGATCGCCAGGGGCCTGACCTTCGAGTGCTTCTGCACTCGGCGGGAGGTCCGGGAGGCGAGCACGGCCCCGCACGTCGCCCCGGGCACCTACCCCGGCACCTGTCGGGAGCTGTCGTCTCGGCAGGCGGCGGCGGCCCGGGAGGCGGGTCGGCCGGCGGCGCTGCGGTTGCGGGGTGGGTCGATGACGGTGGCCGTCGTCGACGACTGTCGGGGGCCGGTCGAGGCGCAGGTGGACGATGTGGTGTTGCGCCGCAACGACGGCGTCCCCGCCTACAACCTGGCGGTGGTGGTGGACGACGCCGACCAGGGGGTCGAGCAGGTCGTCCGCGGCGACGACCTGTTGCCGGTCACCCCCACCCACGCCCACCTCTACGACCTCCTGGGTCGGGCCCGGCCCCGGTGGGCCCACGTAGCCCTGGTGCTCGGTCCCGACGGCGTGCGCCTGGCCAAGCGCCATGGCGCCGTCACCCTTGACGACGTCTGGGCGGCCGGGCGGGGTCCCGAGGAGGTGGTGCGCTGGATCGCCCGCACCCTCCAGCTCGACGGGGCTGACGAGGCCACCTCGGTCGCCGACCTGCTCGCCGGCTTCGACCTGGCCTCGGTTCCCGCCGAGCCGGTCGTGCTCGGGCGGGCGTAGCCCCGCGTTCTGCCGGGTGGCGGCCACCCGGCAGGGCGCGGCACGAACCTGCCGCCGCCGTGATCCCGCGGGCGGGCTGGCGGCGACAGGGAGATGATGGAGTCATCGGGGATGCGACGGTGATGCCGGGCGGGGGTGACGACACGCGTGACGACGCCGCCCTGGTCGAGGCGGTGGCAGCCGAGGATCTCGCCGCCCTCCGTGTCCTCTATGACCGCCATGCCCCCTGGCTGGTGGCCCGGCTCCGGGCCCGCTGCTGGGACGACGCGGTGGTGGCCGAGGCGGTCCAGGACACCTTCGTCGCCGTGTGGCGGGGAGCCGGACGGTGGCGGGGCGATGGCGACGTGGGCGCCTGGATCTGGGGGATCGGGGTGCGCCAGCTCGTCACCCAGCTGCGGCGGGCGGGGCGCCACGGCCGCCCGGCGCCGTTCCCGGCCGTCCGGGAAGCCCCCAGCGCCGAGGAGCGGGTGCTCGAGTCGATCGACCTGGGTGAGGCCGGGGCCGTGCTCGCTTCGCTGTCGCCGGAGCTGATGGAGGTGGTGCAGGCCATGGTGTTCGACGGGCTGACCGCGAAGGAGACGGGCCGGATGCTCGGCGTCCCGGAGGGGACGGTGAAGGGTCGGATGCGCAAGGCCAAGGCCGTACTGCGCACCGAGTTGGCCGGCAC
>CAYTJS010000465.1:0-2147 GCA_964438115.1 uncultured Iamiaceae bacterium | reverse complement strand
CCCGGGGAGCATGGCGACGAAGCCGATGAGGCCGAAGCCGAACTGGGCGATGACGTTCTCGCCCCACGTCCGCTTGAACAGCTCGGCCGACCGCTTGAGGGCGGCGATGGGGCCGAGGCCCTCGATGACCACGATGGGGATGGTCAGGAAGGTGACCAGGGCCCAGGCCACGTCCAGGATCCGGCGCACGATGGCCCCGACCAAGCCGAAGCGCTCGAGCTGGGCGAACAGGAGGCCGACGGTGGTGTTGACCACCGCCCAGGAGGCCAGACCGGTGAAGCGCTCGGTGGCCGTCCCCAGGGCCGACCCGACGGTCGGGTCGCCACCGGTCAGGCGCTGGTGGGCGCCGGCGACCAGCGCGCCGGTGAAGAACACCGTGACGATCGCCATCACCACCCCGCCGATGGCGAGGATCACCCAGCCGAGTGGCTCGATGCCCGCTTCGGCCGAGCTGGAGGCGAGGTCGTCGTTCACGGCCAGGAACGGCACGGCGAAGACGGCCAGGACGACGAGTCCGGCGACCATCGACAGGACCGGGAGCAGCACCAGCTCCTTGTCCTGGCGCAGGACGCCCCAACTCGCCTTGAACAGGTCCCACGTGCGGGAGAAACGGCCCATGGCGCGACGTTAGGCCAGGGGCGGCGCCATCCGGGTTGCCCCCTCCCGCCGGGGCTGGTCTGCTGGTCGCCCTGGCCGCGCCCCCCACCTCCGCCCGTCGGTCGCCGCTGCCGGCCGCTTGCCTGATGTACCTGGCCTTCGGCATGCCCGTGGCCATGCTCGGGGTGGCCTGGACCTCGGTGCGCGACGACCTCGACCGGGGGGACGGCGACCTCGGCGTCCTGGCCCTCGTCTACGGCCTGGGGCGGCTGGTGACCTCGCCCTCCAGCGGCGTCCTGCTGCGGCGGTTGCGGTTCGGGCCGGCGGCGGCCCTGGCCCTGGCCGGCCTGGCCCTCGGCTCGGTGTGGGTGGCGAGCGGCCCAGGGTGGTGGTCGCTGGTGGCGGCGTTCGGGTTCCTGGGCGTGGTCTCGGGGGTGCTCGACTCGCTGGGCGCCCGGTTCCTGGCCGTGGGCGCCAGTGTCGGCCGGGCGGGCCTGGCCGCCGGCAGCTACGGGGTGGGGGCCACGATCGGGCCGATCGTGCTGGCCGCCGCCGACTCGGTCGCCGTCGGGTACCTGACCGCCGCGGCTACCGCGGTCCTGGCGGCGGGGGCGGTCCTCCTCCCGGGCCTGGCCTGGCCGGTGGGCCTGGCCCAGCCCCGGACCGAGGCCGAGGGCTCAGGACCGCAAGGGCTGAACGGGCTGGTCCGGTCCCCGGGTGTGCTCGTGTCGCTGGCGCTCTTCTTCGTGTTCGTCGGCATCGAGGTCACCGCCGGCTCGTGGCTGGCTCCCGTGCTCGAGGACGCCCGCGACGTGGGCGAGCGCACCGCCGGCCTGGCCGTCGGCGGCTTCTGGGCGGGGATCACCCTGGGACGGCTGGCCCTCGGTCGGTTCTCGGCCGACGAGCGGGTGCTCCGGCTGGCCGTCGGCGTGCTCCTCGCGGCCGTGCTGGGGCTGGCCGTCGCGCCGGCGGCGCTGGTCGTGCCGTTGGCCGTGGTCGCGGGGCTGGCCCTGGCGCCCCAGTTCCCCACGCTCCTCGCCCACACCGGCCGCCGGGTGGGGACGGCGCTGGCCGGGCGGGTCTCGGGCTGGCAACTCGTCGGCGCCAACATCGGGGGCACGGGTCTGGCCGCCGCCACCGGCTTCGTGGTGGCCCTCACCGGACCCGGTGCCCCTGTCGTCGTCCTGGTCGTGACCATCCTGGTCGGGGGCGCGCTGATCACCGTCGTCGCCCGCCGCTGACCCCCGCTGACCCTGCTGCGTCGGGCCCCCGCCGCCAGACGTGGCGGGCCGGTGCCCGAGGTACGAGGGCGGCGGGGGCGAAGAGGGCCTCGGCGCCGAGCGCCGACCCACCGCCGACGATCGTGCGTCGGCGGTCGTGAAGGTCAAGGCTCGACGATGGCGAAGTCCGGGTCGAAGTCGTCGAGATGGGCCCGCAGGGCGGCCAGGGCCTCCCCGCTGCCGGCCACCGGCTCGAGCTCGACGAGGCCGGCGACGGCGGGCAGGAACTGGGCCGCAGTCACCTCGTAGACGGCGTCGGCGCCACCGGCC
>CAYTJS010000464.1:0-2148 GCA_964438115.1 uncultured Iamiaceae bacterium | reverse complement strand
CACCATGCTCCGCCCCGTCCTCATCATCGACGAGGCCCAAGAGACCCTCACCCCCGTCCTCAGCGAGCTGCGCATCCTCGCCAGCAAGGACTTCGATGCGCGCCAGCTCCTCTGCATCGTCCTCGCCGGCGACGGGCGCCTCCCCCATCGATTCCGGACCCCCGAGCTGGCCCCCCTCGGCAGCCGCATCCGCCGCCGCCTCACCCTGCAGGCTGCCTCTCGAGACGAGCTGCTCGCCTGCCTCGACCACCTCCTCGAAGCGGCCGGCAACCCCGGCCTCATGACCACGGAGCTCAAGGCCACCCTCGCCGAGCATGCCGCCGGCAACTACCGCGTCCTCATGAACCTCGCCGACGAGCTGCTCACCATCGCCCTCGACCGCGACCTCCCCGCTCTCGACGAGAAGCTCTACTTCGAGGTCTTCGCACCCGCTCAGCAGCCCGCCAAGGCTGCGGGGAAGCGACGATGATGCGCCCGCCTGGAGACGACCAGCTCCTGCAGGCACGCGAACTCGCCGAAATCGCGCTTCTCGACGCCGCCCTCGACGTCTCCGAGCGGACCCTCCGCCACGAGCACCCCAGCCTCGATCACGAGGAGCGGCCGTGGGATCCGCCCAGCCTGCGAGCTGCGCGGCGGCTGGCAGACCACCTGAGCCGAACTCGACGCGAGCTCAGCCGCTACCGAGCCGTCCTCCGACGGTCCTTCGTGTCCCGCCGCATCTCGCCCTTCGACGACATCCCGTTCTGAGCCTCGACCCCGCCTCGTCGCGGACGCAGGGGTCGTCCGCGGCGAAGCGGTCCCTCGATTTGCTTGATCAGGGGCCCCTCAGAAAACGGGAGTCGGCTCAGTCGAGACCCTGCCCGGGCAGCAGTGCCAGTTCGACTGGTCGCCCTACGAGCCCAAGGGCATTGAGCCCGTCGAGCTCTGGGGCTGCAAGCTGAGCTGGTCCCGGGCCGGCAGCCTGATCGTCAGCCGGTCGAAGACGCAACCGGTGATCCTGGCGTTCTTGCAGGCCAACTTCGAGGAGTGGCGCGGGGTCCCCGAGCAGGCCGTCACCGACACGATGCCGGGGGTCGTCGACCGCTGGGAGTGCAATCGGCCGATCCTCAACGTCCGCTTCGTCGACTTCGCTACCTACTATCGCTTCGTCCTCGATGTCTCGCCCCGCAGGTACCCGCAGTACAAGGGCAAGGTCGAGCGTCCCTTCCGCTACGTCGAGGAGAACCTGCTCAACGGCCGCACCTTCCACAGCCAGGAGCACTTCCTCGAGACGCTTCGCTGGTGGGTCCGCGAGCGGGCGAGGCAACGACCGCATCCTCGCACCAAGCGCCCGATCTGCGACATGCTCGAGGAAGAACGTCATCACCTCCAGCCGCTGCCCGCTCGCCCCTACGACGCCCGGGACGTCGTCGTCCGGCAGGTCGAGGAGACCGGCTTCGTCCGTCACCAGACCAACCTCTATCGGGTCCCGGACGAGCAGATCGGCGAGCTGGTCTACCTCTGCGTCAGTCTGGACCGCCTCGAGATCGTCGACCGCGGCATCCACCGGCTCGCCGAGTACGAACGGGCTCCAGACGGCGCCGGCCAGATCCTCGGCAACACCAACCCACATCGCCGACGCTACGACGTGACCCTGCTCGCCACCCGGCTCGCCGCCTGGGGCCAGGTGGCTGAGGACTTCGCCGGTCGCCTGCGGACCAGGAAGCGCTGTGCCGGCCCGGAGCTGAACCACATCCTCGGCCTGCAGCAGAACTGGTCCGCGGACGACGTCCTCCTCGCGATGCAGCACGCCATGGACTACGAGGCCTACGACGCCAAGGCCGTCGAGCGGATCCTCGTCGCCCGCTTCGCCCCCCGAACCCTGCCCGAACAGGTCGCCGACGCCACCCGCGCCCGGATCCGCGAGACCATGAAGGACCACCCGGTCGCCTCCCGCAGCATCGGCAGCTACTCGGCCTTCCGCCACGGAGACACGGCCCTGGCGCGAGGCTCGCATCCGCCCGTGCCCCAGGACACCCACGACTATGAAGACCAAGGACACCTCGAGGAAGTCGCCCTCTCCGAAGACCTCGGCCCCATCCAGCCCAACTCCTGAGCAACGACTGGGGCTGATCGAGACAGGCCTCGCCACCCTGGGCCTACAGGAGG
>CAYTJS010000463.1:0-2167 GCA_964438115.1 uncultured Iamiaceae bacterium | reverse complement strand
GCTGCGGCACCACCAGCGGCTGCAGCTGACCCCGGATCCCCCCGGATCCCCGAAATGGCGTGTGTTGGTCGCGCTGGGCGCGACCAACTCACGCCAGATCGGTCAGTGGCTGCCGGCGGTGGTGCGCACGGGGTGGGTGCTCCTCGGAGGTGTCACGGGGTCAGGGTCGGGCGAAGGCGCAGAACTCGTTCCCCTCGGGGTCGGCCAGCACGGTCCAGCGGTTCTCGTCATCGGGCTCCCGGAGCACGGTGGCCCCGGCGGCGACCAGGTCGTCGACGGTCGCGTCCTGGAGGACGACGTCCCAGTGGATGCGGTTCTTCACGGTCTTCGGCTCGGGGACCGGGGCGAAGACCCAGAACATCCAGGGGAACCCGGCGGCGCCCTCGATCCAGACCCAGTCCACGTCGGGCCGACGGTGCACCGTCCCGTCGGTCAGGGCCGCCCACCAGCCGGCGATGGCCTCCGGGTCGGCGGCGTCGACGTTCAGCTCGAAGGCGCCCCGGAACCCGGGGGCCTGCTCGTGGGGGCCGAACACGCAGAGGGGCACACCGTCGGGGTCGTGCACCACCGACCACGGCTCACCCTCGATCGGCTCCCGGACCAGCGCGCCGCCGAGGGCGAGCACGGGGGCGGCGTCGGTCGAGTCGGCCCGGACGTCGAGGTGCACCCGGCTCTTGCCGGCCGCCGACTCGGGCACCTCGCAGAACCACACCCGACGGGAGGTGGGGCCCTCGGGGGGCGGGGCCAGGGCGTACTCGCCGTCGTCGAGGTGCTCGACCTCCTGGCCGAGGACGGCACCCCAGAATCGGGCCACCGCCGCGGGCCGTCCGTCACCGGCCGTGACGTCGATGCAGAGGTCCTTGAAGGCGACGTCGGCCATGGCGCGACGCTAGAGGACGCCGACGCGCAAGGGCCGTGGCCACCGAGGGCCGACCAGTGAGGCGTTGCGTCCTGCGAGTCCCGGCCGCTGGTCCTCGCAGGTGCCGCCTCGGATCGGACCGGGTGGCCACGGCCGATTCCGATGATGTCGCCGACCGCTCGATCCGCACAGGGACCAACGTCCCTCATCGGTCGCCGGCCCGCCGCGGCGGTCCGGGACCAGCGTCCCGTCAGGGCCAGGCGGGGAAGGGCTCGCCGACGATGTCCTCGGAGAGGGCCCACAGGCCGGCGGCCGCCTCGTCGTCGGTGGCGTGGGGGGCCACCTGGTCGCAGACGGCCACGTCGGCCAGGTAGGCGCCATTGGGGATGCCGTCGCCCACCGCGGCCCAGACCTGGGTGGCGGCGCCGGTGTCGACCATCTTCAGCTGGGTCGAGGGGCCGCCCGGCGGCCGGTCGGCCACCCGCTGGCCGAGGAGGGTGAAGTCCTCCGGCTCCATGTGGCGGGCCAGGTCGGTGGCGACCATGCCCGGGTGCACGGCGTAGGCGAGGAGGTGGTCGCCGTGGCGGTGCACCAGCTCCCGGGTGAAGAGGAGGTTGGCCGTCTTCGAGCGGCCGTAGGCCTCCCACTTCTCGTAGGGGGAGCGCTCGTAGTTCGGGTCGTCGAGGTCCACCCCGGCCACCAGGTGGCCAGCCGAGGAGAGGTTGACGACCCGGGGGGCGTCGGACGCGGCGAGCAGCGGCACCAGCCGGGCGGTGAACAGGAAGTGCCCGAGGTGGTTGGTGCCGAACTGGGCCTCGAAGCCGTCGGCGGTGCGACTGAGGGGGCAGGCCATGACGCCGGCGTTGTTGACCAGCACGTCGAGGCGGTCGAGTCGGCCGGCCACCACGTCGGCCGCGGCCCGCACCGAGGCCAGGTCGGCCAGGTCGAGGGTGAGGGGCTCGACCCCGTCGCCCAGGTCGGCCACGGCGGCGGCCAGCTTGTCGTCGTCGCGGCCGGTGATGATCACCCGGGCCCCCGCCGAGGCCAGGGCCCGGGCCGTCTCCTTGCCCAGGCCGCTGGTGGCCCCGGTGACGAGCACCTGGGTCCCGCCCAGGTCCCGCCCGGCCACCACCTCGTCGGTCGTCGTCTCCACCCCGAAGGTCATGACCCGGCACCGTAGACCCCCACCACCCGCCCCTCGCCCGAACCTTGTGCGTTCGAGCCGTCATGGCGGCGGGTTTGCACAAGGTTCGGGGTGGGGTGGCGGGGGGCGGGCCTAGGGTCCGGCCGTGGACGACGGGGAGCTGA
>CAYTJS010000462.1:0-2188 GCA_964438115.1 uncultured Iamiaceae bacterium | reverse complement strand
CACCCGCCGCCACCCTGGAGGCCCCACCACCGCCGCCGCCACCACGCGACGCGCTGCCGCCGACGCCGCCCCCGCCGACACCAGCCCCACCGGCCGAGGTGGTGCCCCCGTTGCCCCCGTTGCCCGCCACCGTCACATCGAGCGCGCTGCCGGGCGTCACCGACACCACGGCACCGCTCACCGAGGCGCCCTTGCCTCCCTGACCGCCGGACCCGGAGCCGGGGAAGAGGGCGTAGCCCCAACCGGCACCGCCCCGACCGCCGACTGCCACCACCGTCACCTCGCTGACCGTGGCCGGCACCGTGAAGGTGCCCGTCGAGGCCGTCGGGTACGTGCAGGTCGAGACCCCGCCGGAGGTCGACAGCACACCAGAGGACCCACACGGTGTGACCGCGTCGGCGTCGGCACGGGGCGCGGGGACCACGAGGATCCCCCCGATCGACGCCACCGTGATGAGCAGGTGACCGAACCTCGGCCGACGACGTGGAGACACGAACCGCCCCTTCCTCGGGTCTGTCGGGGCCGCGGCGACCCTCGGGTCGACAGCAAGGCACGGGCCGTTCGGACGAGCCACCGGATCGTCGTCGTCGCCACCGCTCCTGGTGTGGGCGTGACACCGACGGAGTCGACGGGCGACCATGGAGGGGTGAGCACCACCCACGCCCACCACGAACGTGACCGCCCGTGGCTGATGCGGACCTACTCCGGTCACAGCTCGGCCACCGCCTCCAACGCCCTCTACCGCCAGAACCTGGCCAAGGGCCAGACGGGGCTGTCGGTCGCCTTCGACCTGCCCACCCAGACCGGTTACGACCCCGACCACCCGCTGGCCAACGGCGAGGTGGGCAAGGTCGGCGTTCCCGTCGCCCACCTCGGCCACATGCGCCAGCTCCTCGAGGGCATCCCCGTGGGCGAGATGAACACGTCGATGACCATCAACGCCACCGCGGCGTGGCTCCTGGGGCTCTACGTGGCCCACGCCGAGGAGCAGGGCGTGGCGTCGAGGGCGCTGCGGGGCACCACCCAGAACGACATCGTGAAGGAGTACCTGTCCCGGGGCACCTACATCTTCCCGCCCCTGCCCAGCCGGCGGCTGATCGTGGACATGGTGGCCTTCTGCTCGGCCCACATCCCCAAGTGGAACCCGATCAACGTGTGCTCGTACCACCTGCAGGAGGCCGGGGCCACACCGGTCCAGGAGATCGCCTACTCCATGGCCACCGCGGTGGGCGTGCTCGACGCCGTGCGCGAGTCGGGCCAGGTCGCCCCCGACGACTTCCCCGCCGTGGTCGCCTCCATCTCCTTCTTCGTGAACGCCGGCATCCGCTTCGTCGAGGAGACCTGCAAGCTCCGGGCCATGACCGAGCTCTGGGACCGGCTCTGCCTGGAGCGCTACGGCGTCACCGATCCCAAGGCCCGTCGCTTCCGCTACGGCGTGCAGGTCAACTCGCTCGGCCTCACCGAGGCCCAGCCCGAGAACAACGTGCCCCGCATCGTGCTCGAGGCCCTCGGCGTGACCCTGTCGAAGAAGGCCCGGGCCCGCTCGATCCAGCTCCCGGCGTGGAACGAGGCCCTCGGCCTCCCCCGCCCCTGGGACCAGCAGTGGTCCCTGCGCATCCAGCAGATCCTGGCCTACGAGACCGACCTGCTGGAGTACGAGGACCTCTTCGACGGCTCCCACGTGGTCGAGGCCCGCACGGCCGAACTGGCCGAGGCGGCCACGGCCGAGCTGGACGAGGTCCTCGCCCTGGGCGGGGCCTTCGAGGCCATCGACGAGCTGAAGACCCGGCTGGTGGCGTCGCACACCGAGCGCATGCGCCGGATCGAGTCCGGTGAGCTGACGGTGGTGGGTGTCAACGCCTACACCGAGACGGCCGAGTCGCCCCTGGGCGGGGCCGACGCCATCCTGCGGGTCGACCCCGCCGTGCAGGAGGAGCAGATCGCCGAGCTGGCCGCCTGGCGGGCCGAACGGGACGAGGGTGCCGTCAAGGCCGCCCTCGACGAGCTGGCCCGGGTGGCGGGCACCGACGAGAACATCATGGCGGCGACCATCGCCCTGGCCCACGCCGGGGGGACCACCGGCGAGTGGGCCGGTGTGCTGCGCGACGTGTTCGGCGAGTACCGGGCCCCCACCGGCGTGGCCGGGGCCGGCGGACACGCCTCCGAGGGCCTGGCCGCGGTGGCCGCC
>CAYTJS010000461.1:0-2208 GCA_964438115.1 uncultured Iamiaceae bacterium | reverse complement strand
GTCAGGCCACCGCCGCTGGGGGGCGGGGTCGAGCCCCCACCGCCGCTGCCGCCATCGCCACCACCCCCGTCATCGTCGTCAGCGGCCGCCGCGGCCGCGGCGGCCGCCTCCCGGCGGGCCCGCTCCTCGGCCTCGCGCCGCTGGCGCTCCAGCTCCTCGAGCCGGGCCAACTCGGCGGCCAGGGCGTCACGGCGGGCGTCGAGCTCGGCGATGGCGGACTCCTGATCGGCCCGCAGGGCGGCCAGGCGGGCCGAGGCGGCCTCGAGGTCGGACCGGGCTCCCTCGTAGCGGTCGAGGGCGTCGGCGTCTCCGCCGCTGACCAGGCGGGCCAGGACGTCGGCCCGGGCCAGCCGGCTGAGGTCGCCGTCGTCGGGCAGGAGGGTCTCGGGCGGGCGGACGTACTGGGCCACGGCGATGGCCTGCACGTCGTCGACCAGCCCGTCGGCCTCGCGGGCGGCCATCGCCGCCCGGTGATTGACGGTGGTCAGGTCCTGTTCGATGCGACCCAGGCGGGCCTCGGCGTCGGCCAGCTCCTGGGTGGCGGCCTGGGCCCGCTCCCGGGCCTCGGACAGCTCGTCGGCGGCGGCCGGACCCGGATCGGCGACCAGGACGCCCGCGGCCAGGGCGGCGATCAGGAGCAGCCGGGCGGCACGCACGGCGACCATGGTAGGCGCCGACCGGGCCGGGCGAGCGGCCACCGGTCGGCCGGTAGCGTGGCCCGACCATGGCCGTCGACACCGCCCCACCGCCTCCCGCGGACCCGGTCGCCGACGCCCACCCCTACGAGCCCCTCGGCGTGGTCCCCCGCTATCCCGAGCCCCGCCGGGCGGTCGACCCCGACCCGGCCAAGGGATGGATCCGGCGCCTGCGCCCCCTCGTCACCAGCCACGGCCTCCTGCTCTGGGGCTCGCTCGCCGCCGCCCTGGTGGCCATGCTCGCCCAGGTGGCGGTCCCCGCCGTCACCCGCAACGCCATCGACGACGCCGTGGTCGACCGGACCAGTGCCCTCGGTCCCTTCGTCTGGATGCTGGTCGGCCTGGGCCTGGCCCGGGGCCTCATGGCCCTCGTCTACCGCTACGGCCTCTTCCGCCTGGCCTACGAGGTGGAGTACGACCTCCGCCGGCTGCTCTACGGCCATCTCACCCGGTTGTCGTTCTCGTTCTACGACCGGGTGCAGTCGGGCCAGATCATCTCCCGGGCCAACTCCGACATCCGCTCGGTGCAGATGGTGTGCGCCTTCGCCCCGCTGATGGCCATGTCGCTGCTCAGCTTCGTCGTGGCCTTCGTCGTCATGTGCTCGATCAACGTGCCCCTGACGATCGTCGCCGTCCTGCCCCTCCCGTTCGTGTACCTGACCGGGGCCCGCCTGCGGAACCTGGTCTTCCCGCTGTCGTGGGTGATCGCCGCCCGCCAGGCCGACGTCGCGACCATCGTCGACGAGAACGTGAACGGCGTGCGGGTGGTCAAGTCCTTCGCCGCCGAGGAGCGCCAGCTGCGGGCCCTGGCCGCCGCCGCCGAACGGCTCCGGTGGGCCAACGTGAGCCAGGCCGACGCCCGGGCCGCCTACGCCCCCCTGATGGAGAACCTGCCCCGCCTGGGGCTGGCCGCCGTGCTGGCCTACGGCGGTTGGCTGGCCATCGAGGGCCAGGTCACCGTCGGCACGCTGGTGGCCTTCAACGCCTACGTCGTGCTGCTGCAGACGCCGTTCCGCCTGCTCGGCTTCTTCCTGATGATGGCCCAGCGGGCGGCGGCCTCGGCCCAGCGCATCTACGAGGTCCTCGACGAGGTCCCGGCGATCCAGGACCGCCCCGGCGCCGTCGACCTGATCGAGCCCGCCGGCCGCATCGAGTACCGCGACGTGCGCTTCGGCTACGGCGAGCGGCCCGTCCTCGACGACCTCGACCTGACCATCGCCCCCGGCGAGACCGTGGCCCTGGTCGGCCGTACCGCCAGCGGCAAGTCCACCGTGGCCCGGCTCCTCCCCCGCTTCTACGACGTCGACGCCGGCGCCGTCCTGGTCGACGGCCACGACGTGCGCGATCTCACCGTCCTCAGCCTGCGCCGGGCCGTGGGGGTGGTGGCCGACGAGCCCTTCCTGTTCTCGGTCCCCATCCGCGACAACATCGCCTACGCCCGGCCCGACGCCTCCGACGAGGAGGTCGAGGCCGCCGCCCGGGCCGCTCAGGCCCACGACTTCGTGACCGCCCT
>CAYTJS010000460.1:0-2212 GCA_964438115.1 uncultured Iamiaceae bacterium | reverse complement strand
AGATCAGCGTGGGCGACAAGCTGGCCGGCCGCCACGGCAACAAGGGCGTGATCTCCAAGATCCTGCCCGTCGAGGACATGCCGTTCATGGCCGACGGCACGCCGATCGACATCATCCTCAACCCGCTGGGCGTCCCCTCCCGGATGAACGTGGGCCAGGTGCTCGAGAGCCACCTGGGCTACGTCGCCCGCTGGGGCTGGGACCTCGACGGCGACGGCCGGCCCGACGTGGGCGAGGCGCCGGTGCGGGGCACCGAGACCAAGACCCGGCCGACCACGCCGCCGGCCACCCTCATCGCCACGCCGGTCTTCGACGGGGCCCACTGGGAGGACGACGACGTCGTCGAGGGCACCTCGGCGCACCCGACGATCAAGGAGCTGCTGACCAACATCGTCCCCGAGTCGGTGGACGGCCAGCGCCTGATCCAGCCCGACGGCAAGGCCGTGCTCTACGACGGCCGCACCGGCGAGGCCTACGACAACCCGATCATGGTCGGGCAGGTCTACATCCTGAAGCTGGCCCACCTGGTGGACGACAAGATCCACGCCCGGTCCACCGGCCCGTACTCGATGATCACCCAGCAGCCGCTGGGCGGCAAGGCGCAGTTCGGCGGCCAGCGGTTCGGCGAGATGGAGGTGTGGGCCCTCGAGGCCTACGGCGCCGCCTACTGCCTCCAGGAGCTGCTCACCATCAAGTCCGACGACGTGCTCGGCCGGGTGAAGGTCTACGAGGCCATCGTCAAGGGCGAGAACATCCCCGAGCCGGGCATCCCCGAGAGCTTCAAGGTCCTCATCAAGGAGATGCAGGCCCTGTGCATCAACGTCGAGGTCCTCTCCCAGGCGGGCGAGGAGATCGAGATGCGCGAGCTCGACGAGGACGTCTTCCGCACCGCCGAGGAGCTCGGCATCGACATCAGCCGGCCCGAGCGCGGGTCCGACGAAGAGGACGAGCTGCGGGCCCAGGGTCGGGCGCCGGGCCGCTTCTGATCCGACAAACGACGAACGCACGCACCACGGGAACAAGGCACGAGGACACCGCACATGCTCGACGTCAACAACTTCCACCAGCTCACCATCTCGCTGGCCACGGCGGACTCGATCCGCACCTGGTCCAACGGTGAGGTCAAGAAGCCGGAGACCATCAACTACCGCACGCTGAAGCCGGAGAAGGATGGCCTCTTCTGCGAGAAGATCTTCGGGCCCACCAAGGACTGGGAGTGCTACTGCGGCAAGTACAAGCGCGTCCGGTTCAAGGGCATCATCTGCGAGCGCTGCGGCGTCGAGGTCACCCGCAGCAAGGTCCGACGTGAGCGCATGGGCCACATCGAGCTGGCCGCCCCCGTGGTCCACATCTGGTACCTGCGGGGCACCCGCTCGTGGCTGGCCTACCTGCTCACCGGCACCGAGCCCAAGGACGAGCTGAAGGCCAAGCAGCTCGAGAAGGTCATCTACTTCGCCGCCAACCTCGTCTGGTTCGTCGACGACGAGAAGCGCCACGAGGAGCTGCCCAACCTGGAGCTCGAGCTGGCCGGCGAGAAGGAGGCCATCGAAAAGGACCGCGAGCTCGAGATCGCCCAGCGCCTCGAGGAGCTCGAGGCCGAGGTGGCCGAGCTGGAGGCCGAGGGCGGCAAGGCCAACGAGATCCGCTCCCGGCGCCGGGCCGCCGACAAGGACCTCGAGGAGATCCGCGAGCGCTACGAGGAGGAGATGGACCTCGTCCAGCGCGCCTTCGACGAGTTCCGCGACCTCTTCCCCCGCAAGATCATCGAGGACGAGGTCCTCTGGCGGGAGATGCAGGACCGCTACGGCGAGTACTTCGACGGCGGCATGGGCGCCGATGCCATCGCCCGCCTGATGGAGCAGATCGACTTCGACGCCGAGGAGGAGACCCTCCGCACGCAGATCGACCCGCCCGAGGGCCAGAAGCCGCTGTCGGCCCAGCGCAAGCAGAAGGCCATCAAGCGCCTGAAGATCGTCTCGGCCTTCAACCGCCGCGACGAGCACGGCCGCCGCACCAACGACCCGCGGGCCATGATCCTCGACGTCGTGCCGGTCATCCCGCCGGAGCTGCGCCCCATGGTGCAGCTCGACGGTGGCCGCTTCGCCACCTCCGACCTGAACGACCTGTACCGCCGGGTCATCAACCGGAACAACCGGCTGAAGCGCCTGCTCGACCTCGGCGCCCCCGAGATCATCGTCAACAACGAGAAGCG
>CAYTJS010000459.1:0-2220 GCA_964438115.1 uncultured Iamiaceae bacterium | reverse complement strand
CACCGCCGCCGCCGACGCCCTCACCGCCCTGCTGGCCCGGACCCTCGACCCGTGACCGACCGCCGCACCCACCTGATCGGCGTGGGCATGGGCAAGACCGGCACCCACTCGGTGGCGGCCGTCTTCGCCCGGGACTACCGCAGCGCCCACGAGGCCGACGCCGAGGAGCTGATGACCGCCCTCTTCGAGGTCTGGGACGGCACCCGGCCCCGGTCGGACCTGCGGGCGCTGCTCGTCGAGCGGGACCGGCGCCTCGACCTCGAGGTCGACGCCTCGCTGGTGAACGGCGAGGTCGTCGACGAGCTGGTGGACCTGTTCCCCGACGCCCGCTTCGTGCTCACCGTCCGCGAGCCGTGGCCGTGGCTGGACTCGATGGCCAACCACTCCCTGGCCCACGACACCCCCGCCCACTGGGTGCAGTGGCGGGACCGCCGCTACCGGGCCGACGAGCTCACCCACCCGCCCGAGGAGGCGGCGCTGGCCGCCCGGGGTCTGTATCCCCTCGACGGCTACCTGGGCTCCTGGGCCCGCCACAACCGCATGGTCCTCGACGCCGTGCCCCCCGAGCGCCTGCTCGTGATCCGCACCGAGGACCTGGCCGACCGCCTGGGCGACCTGGCCGCCTTCGCCGGGGTCCCCCTCGCCACCCTCGCCACCGACCAGGTGCACAGCTTCCCCGCCGCCGGCCGCTACGACGCCCTCGCCGACCTCGACCCGGCCTACGTCCAGTCCCGCATCGACGCCCACTGCGCCGAGGTCCTGGCCCGCCTCACCGCCCTCGGCCTCTAACCCCGACATCGGGACGGTCCCGCTCGGGACTACCGCGCGAGCAACATCCTTCAGCAGCACCGCCCGGCACTCCAGGATAGATGTCACCTCGTCACGCGGCAGTCCCCCGGCCGGCAACCAGATCTCACCAACCACCACCAAACCCCCGGCCCACTGGGTGCAGCGGCGGGACCGCCGCTACCGGGCCGACGAGCTCACCCACCCGCCCGAGCAGGTGGCCCTGGCCGCCCAGGGCCAATACCCCTCGACGGCTACCTCGGCTCCTGGGCCCGCCACAACCTCATGGCCCTCGACGCCGCGCCCCCGACCGCCTGCTCGTGATCCGCACCGAGGACCTGACCGACCCCCCTGGGCCACCTGGCCGCCTTCGCCCCGCCCCCCCCTCCCCACCCTCGACGCCGACCAGGTGCACACCCTCCCCGCCGCCCGCCGCTACGGCGACCTCGACCCGGCCCACGTCCAGTCCCGCATCGACTCCCACCGCGCCGACCTCCTGACCCGCCTCACCACCCTCCGCCTCTAGCAGCGCTTCGGACGGGACTGGACCGCGCGAACAGCAGCCCCCCGCCCCGGAGGCGGACCTCGCCCTCGGCGTGCTCGACTGACAGGTTGCAGTCGAAACCATTCGCCACCGCGGCCGCCGCGGGGAGCTTGCCAAGCGCAGGATCGGCCGCCGGGAACGTGGGCTCTACGCCTTCACCCCGGAAAGTCGATCGTGGGACCCTGCACGATCCCGGCGCCGTCGACCGCGTAGGTCCCGTCCTCGAACCGCTCAATCACCGTGTCGACAAACGCACCAACACTCGGCCACGCAACCCGAGCCCTGCGCTCGGGCTCGTCGTCGTGCCACACCACATGAACCGGCGACGCCGAACCATCGCCCCCCGCCAAATCGACCGCCAGGAACCCCTTCCCGAACAACCGCAACAACGGGAACCACGATGGGCGCCAGAGATCATCGGACGTCAGGACGCCGCCAGGCATCGCTGCTACCGCCTCCGCGTTGCTCCTCGTCTCGCTGCACTCTCCAGAGAGGTAGGCCAGGTCGTAGAACTCGCCACCGGGCACGAGTTCGATCACCGTGCTGGACATGCCAGGGCCCCCCGCTCCGTCGTGCCAGCGATACCACGTGACGACCTCCGAGGTCGGGGCCAGACCCACCCCGGCGAGCAACCTCACGACCTCCGACTCATCGATGCCGCGATGCAAAACAGGGACGATCGCCGCACCCGACCGGGCCAGCAAGGCCTCCAACCGCGACAGCGACCCGGCGAGATCCACATCCACGCTCAACACCTGAACGTCGTCGCCGGCTGCGACGGCATCGGGGCCACCACGTAATCAGCGCCCTGGCCGATCCCGCACGTCGCGTAGAAGATGGTCATCTCGGCCCGGTAAGCGGGCTGGATCGGGTTGCCGGCGGGCAGATCC
>CAYTJS010000458.1:0-2229 GCA_964438115.1 uncultured Iamiaceae bacterium | reverse complement strand
CCACACGGCGAGGAGGGCGGCCAGGCCGGCGACGGCCACGGTGGCCAGGACCCACCGGCGATCGCCGGGGACCTCAGGCCCCGGTGTGGGCGAGCCAGTCGGGGTGGTCGTCGGCATGGCGGGCGATCTGCTCGAGTACCTCCATCAGGGGGGTGCGGGGCCGCCAACCCCACGCCGCCTCGGCCCGGGCGGCGTCGAGGACCACCCACGGCAGGTCGTAGGGGCGCTCCTCGGCCACCTCGCCGATCGGCACCGGGGCGTAGCGCTGCGCACACCACGCCGTGAGCTGGCGCAGCGACAGGGCATTGGCCGCCCCGCCGGCCACGTTGACCACCGCCGGCTTGTCGGCGGCGTCGCCGGCGGCGAACTGGGCGGTCAGCAGCGGGGCCAGGTCGGCGGCGTGGAGGCCGTCACGCACCTGCAGGCCCCGGCCCCCGAAGCCCAGGTACGCCAGCGGGCGCCCGGCCCGGTGGGCGTGCACCCACCAGGAGAAGATGCCCTGCTCGGCGGTGCCGAACTGGCCCGGTCCGGCCAGGACGCCGGCCCGGTCGATGCGGACGGGGAAGCCGAACGCGGCGCCGTACTCGAGGGCCAGTTGCTCGGAGGCCAGCTTGGTCGAGCCGTAGAGCGACACCGGCGGCGCCGTCGACGCCTCCTCGGCGATGCCCGCGGGTGAGATCCCCACCGGGAAGTCCTGGGAGGGGTCGGGGGCGAAGGAATCGCCGTCCTCGACCATCGCCAGGCCCGCCAGGGTGGGGATCGAGTACACGCGGCTCGTGCTCAGCAGCACCAGACCGGCTCCGTGCCGGCGGCAGAGCTCGAGCAGGTTGAGGGTGCCGACCAGGTTGTGCTCGACGACCTGGCGGGCCGACCGGTCGTCACCGACCCCGCCCAGGACGCTGGGCAGGGCGGCGCAGTCGAGGACCCAGTCCACCGGTGGCAGGGCGTCGAGGTCGGAGGGCAGACGCAGGTCGCCGTGGACGAAGCCGACCCCGAGATCGGCCAGCGCCGCCCGGTTGGCCTCGCTGCCGGGGCGGGCCAGGTTGTCCAGGCCCACGACCTCGAGGCCCTCGAGCTCGTCGAGCAGGGCGCGCACGAGGGTCGAGCCGACGAATCCGGCGGCGCCGGTGACGAGGAGCCTCACGACCGCCCCATCCCCCGGACGCAGGCGTCGTGGATCTCCTCCAGGATCGAGCGCAGGTCGTGGGTGTACTCCCAGCCCGGGTGGTCGGCCCGGAACCGGCGCACGTCGGAGATCCACCAGATGTGGTCGCCGGAGCGGGCCTCGTCGACGTAGGTCCAGTCCAGGCGCCGGCCGCTGATATCCTCGCAGAGGTCGATGGCCTCGAGCATCGAGCAGTTCGAGTGGCGACCGCCACCGAGGTTGTAGACGGCGCCGGGCCGGGGGTCGTCGAGGTAGGCGAGGAAGGCGCCGACCACGTCGTCGGCGTGGATGTTGTCCCGCACCTGCTTGCCGCCGTAGCCGAACACCCGGTACGGCGTGCCCGCCACCGTGCAGCGCATCAGGTAGGCCAGGAACCCGTGCAGCTCGGCCCCCGCGTGGTCGGGCCCGGTCAGGCAGCCGCAGCGGAACGCCACCGAGTTGAGCCCGAAGTACCGGCCGTACTCCTGGACCAGGACGTCGGCGGCCACCTTCGACGCCCCGAACAGCGAGTGCCGGCTCTGGTCGATGGTCAGGGTCTCGTCGATGCCGTGCTCGTGGAAGGGATGGTCCTCGGCCACCTCCCAGCGGCTGGCGTGCTCGACGAGCGGCAACTCGTTGGGGGCGTCGCCGTACACCTTGTTGGTGCTGGTGAAGACGAACGACGCCTCGGGGGCGTGGTGTCGCCACCGCTCGAGCAGGTTGAGGGTGCCGGTGGCGTTGACGGCGAAGTCGGTCTCGGGCTCGCGGGCGGCCCAGTCGTGGGAGGGCTGCGCCGCCGTGTGCACGATCACCTCGAGGTCGGCGCCCAGCTCGGCGAAGAGTCGGTCGAGGGCCTCGGTGTCGCGGATGTCGACGTCCTCGTGCCGGTACCGGGGCAGGGTCGCCTCGAGGTGGCGGCGCACCGCCCGGGTCGAGGCATCGGCCCCGAAGAAGTAGGACCGCAGGTCGTTGTCGACGCCGACGACGGTGAGACCCCGTTCGTCGTGCAGGCGCCGGCACGAGGCCGAGCCGATGAGACCGGCCGAGCCGGTGACGAGGGCGACGCCGGTCATCGCCGACCCCGC
>CAYTJS010000457.1:0-2243 GCA_964438115.1 uncultured Iamiaceae bacterium | reverse complement strand
GGCGGTTGTGCAGGTAGCGCAGGAACCGGGCCTGGTAGATCGAGTTGATCGGGCCGAGGCCCATCGACACCGTCGGGTACTCCCAGAAGTCGGGCATGAGCCGGGGGTGGGGGTAGCTGGCGATGCCCCCCGAGAGCTCGCGGCGGAACCCGTCGAGGTCCTCCTCGGACAGGCGACCCTCGAGGAAGGCCCGGGCGTAGATGCCAGGGGCGGCGTGGCCCTGGAAGTAGACGGCGTCGCCGGGCAGGCCGTCGGCCTTGCCCCGGAAGAAGTGGTTGAACCCGACCTCGTACTGGGCGGCCGAGGAGGCGAAGGTCGAGAGGTGGCCGCCGATGCCGTCGGCCCGCTTGTTGGCCCGGATGACCATGACGGCGGCGTTCCACCGGATGAAGGCCCGGATGCGGCGCTCGACGTCCTCGTCACCCGGGAACCACGGCTCGTGCTCGGCGGGGATGGTGTTGATGTAGGGGGTCGACACCGTCGCCGGCGTGCCCACCCCCAGCTGACGCGACCGTTCCAGCAGCTTGCTCAACAGGAACCGGGCCCGGGCCTCGCCGGCGGCGCCGACGACGGCGTCGAGGGAGTCGAGCCACTCCTGGGTCTCGCGGGGGTCGGTGTCGGGCAGCTGGTGGACGAACCCGTCGATGAAGGTCCCGGTGGGTCGTGGGTCGGCGGCCATGCGTGCCACCATGCCCCGGATGACGACGCACGTCTACACCGACGGGGCCTGTTCGGGGAACCCGGGGCCCGGGGGCTGGGCGTGGGTGGTGCCCGACGGCGCCTTCGCCAGCGGCGCCGAGGACCACACCACCAACCAGCGGATGGAGATCGTGGCCGCCACCGAGGCCCTGCTGGCGGTGTCGGGCCCGGTGCGGGTGATGAGCGACTCGACCTACGTCGTGAACTGCTTCAACCAGCGCTGGTACGAGGGCTGGCAGAAGCGGGGGTGGCGGAACTCGAAGAAGGAGGAGGTCGCCAACCAGGACCTCTGGCGGCCCCTCATCGACCACGTGCTGGCCCGGGGCGACGTGAGCTGGCAGTGGGTGAAGGGCCACAGCGGGGACCGGTGGAACGACGTGGCCGACCGCCTGGCCGTCGAGGCCGCCACCACCCAGGTGGGGCGCCGGGGTGACGGCCCCCCCGAGGCCCTGGGGGCTGCCGACACGGTCGACGGTCCCGCCGCCGCCGCCCGGGTCCCGGCCTCCGTGCGCGGGGTGGCCCGGCCCGCCGGCCATCTCGTCGTCGTCTTCGGCCACCGGCCCCCGGAGTTGGGGGGCTATGAGCCCAACTTCCTGCAGGAGCGCCTGCGCCAGCGGCTGGCCGAGATCCTCGGGGCCAAGGCCCAGCTCGACCCCGACCTGGCGGTGGTCACCGGCCTGGCCCTCGGGGCCGAACAATTGGCGGCCGAGGCGGCGGTCGACGCCGGTGTGCCCTACGTGGCCGTCCAGCCCTTCCCCGAGGTCGAGGCCCGCTGGCCCCGCGACCAGCAGGCCGCCTACCGCCGGCTGCTCACCGGGGCCCGCGAGGTCGTCGTCCTCCAGCGCAAGCCGGTGAGCAGCCCGACCGACGTGCGTCGGGCCATGGGCCAGCGGGACGCCTGGCTGGCCGAGGTGGCCGACGCCGGCATCGTCGTCTGGGATGGCAAGGACCCGCTCCTGGCCAAGGCGTACAAGGCCCTCGAGGCCCAGGTGGGTGACGAGATCTGGGTGGTCGACCCCGCCGACGTCTACTGACGCGCTATTCGAAGTGCAGCCGGCGGAGGGTGGCGTGGGCCAGGTTGATCTCGGCCATGCGGTCCCGGCCCAGCCGCTGGGCGTCGGGCGAGAGGTCGAGCAGCCGGTCCGGGTGGTAGAGCTTGACCAGTGACCGACGCGCCCTGGTGATCTCCTCCCAGGTGGCGGCGATGGGTACCTGGAGCACGAGGTGGGCCACGTCGAGGTCCATCAGCGGGTCGTCGTCGTCGAGGGACGGCGGCTCGTCGACGGGCTCGCCGCCGGGCGGGTGCTCGAAGAGCGATTCGGTCGTCCAGTAGTCGGCGAACTGGGGGTCCGTCTCGGGGTCCTCGTCGGCGGGGGCCCCGGCGCCCCGGGAGCCGCGGGGAACGCCCCCGACCTCCTCCCGAGCGGCCCACCAGGCGTGCTCGTCCTCGCTCAGGTCGGCGTTGTCGTCGGGGCCAGCCAGGTCTCCGCGCCGGAAGAGGCGCTTGCGGCCGCTCACTGTCGCCATTGCTCCCTTATCGGCTC
>CAYTJS010000456.1:0-2245 GCA_964438115.1 uncultured Iamiaceae bacterium | reverse complement strand
CCTCGGGCTCCTGCCCGAGGTGCGGGTGCCCGACCTGGCCGCGGTGTGAAGGGCGCCATCCGGACGACCGGGTCCCGGCCCGAGGGGTAGGATCGGCTCGTGCAACCGGCCAGCGACGCCCTGCGCGCCGCCCTCGCGGCCACGGCGCCGGGCACCGCCCTGCGCGAAGGCCTGGACCGGATCCTGTCCAGCGGGATGGGGGCCCTGATCGTGATCGGGGACGGCCCGCAGGTGCTGAACATCTGCTCCGGTGGGTTCCTGCTCGACGGCGCCTTCAGCCCGCAGCGGCTGTCGGAGCTGGCCAAGATGGACGGCGCCATCATCCTCTCGCCCGACGCCAGCCGCATCGCCCGGGCCAACGTCCACCTGGTGCCCAACCCCAACACGCCGACCTCGGAGACCGGGACCCGCCACCGCACGGCCGAGCGGGTGGCCCGCTCCATCGACGTCCCGGTCATCTCGGTGTCCGAGCGCATGGCCGCCATCGCCATCTACGTGGGCGAGCAGAAGCACCGGCTCGACCCCATCCCGCGCCTGCTCGACGGCGCCAACCAGGCCCTGCGCACCCTCGAGCGCTACCGGGCCCGTCTCGACGAGGTGTCGGCCAACCTCTCGGCCCTCGAGATCGAGGACCTGGTCACCGTCCGCGACGTGGTGCAGGTGCTGCAGCGCACCGAGATGGTGCGCCGCATCGCCGCCGAGGTCCAGGCCTACGTGGTCGAGCTGGGCATCGAGGGGCGCCTGGTGCGCCTCCACCTCGAGGAGCTCTACAGCGGGGTCGAGGACGACCGCCGGCTCGTGCTGCGGGACTACTTCCACGAGGACGCCGGCTGGCACCTGCCCGAGGCCATGGCCGGGCTGGCCTCGCTCGACACGGACCACCTCCTCGACTTCAAGTCGGTGGCCTCGGTGCTGCACCTGCCCACCGACGCCGACGACCTCGACGCCAACGTCGAGCCCCGGGGCCTGCGCCTGTTGGCCAAGGTGCCCCGCCTGCCCGACCAGGTTATCGACGCCATCGTCGAGCAGATGGGCAGCCTGCAGAAGATCATGCGGGCGACCATCGCCGACCTCACCCACGTCGAAGGCGTGGGCGAGACCCGGGCCCGGGCCATCAAGGAGGGCCTGGCCCGCCTGGCCGAGTCGTCGATCCTCGACCGCTACGGCTGATCACCCCGAGGGGGGCGCCGGTCAGCGGGCGCGGATCTCGAGCTGCTCGCGGTTGGTGATGCGGTAGCGACCGTCGACCTGGGCCAGCCAGCCCAGGCGCAGGAAGCTGGAGATGGCCTTGTTGACCCGCTCGCGGGAGGCGCCCACCATGCCGGCCAGCTCCTCCTGGGTGACGGGCAGCTCGAACTCCTCGGCCTCGCCCGCCATCTCGAGCAGGCGCTTGGCCGTGCGACCGGTCACGTCGAGGAACATGGCGTCGGCCAGGGCCTCGTCGGTGGCCCGGATGCGCCCGGCCAGCAGGCCCACCACCGGCCAGAGCAGCCGGGGGTCCTCCTCGAAGACGGCCTCGATGGCGTCGTAGGGGACCACGACCACGTCGGAGGGTTCGAGGGCCCGGGCGGCGGCCGACCGGCCCAGGCCGTCGAAGAGGCCCATCTCGCCGAAGAGGTCGCCCGGCTCCATGAGGGCCACCACCGACTCGCGTCCGTCCATGGCCACGTTGGCGATGGCGATGCGGCCCTCGGTCACCACGTAGAGATCGTGGGCCTCGTCCTTCTCGCCGAACAGCACGTCGTTGCGCTCGAGCTGGCGCTCGGTGGCGGCGGCGCGGATGCGGGCGAGGGCCTCGGGCGGGAACTCGGCGAAGAGTGCCACCTCGTCCAGACGTCCGGCGGGGACCATCCCGGCCAGGGTAGTGACCGAGGTCACCGACGCCCTCCCCGCCCCGGGCGCCCGGCGGTACGGTCCGGGCGGTGAGCACCTGGGTCATCGTCGTCGCCGCCGGCAGTGGCGCCCGGTACGGCGGGGCCAAGCAGTACGAGGACCTGGCCGGCGTGCGCGTCCTGGACCGGTCCCTGGCCGCCATGGCCGCCGCCGACGGCATCGTCGCCGTGGTGGCGCCCGGGGCCCCGCCGGAGGCGGCGGCCACGACGACCGTCGCCGGTGGGGCCACCCGCTCGGCCTCGGTGCGGGCCGGGTTGGCGGCGGTGCCCGACGACGCCGACGTCGTGGTCGTCCACGACGCCGCCCGTCCCCTGGCCACGCCGGGCCTGCTCGCCACCGTGGTGGACGCCGT
>CAYTJS010000455.1:0-2263 GCA_964438115.1 uncultured Iamiaceae bacterium | reverse complement strand
CGCCCGGGAACGCCCGGTCCCGATCAGTCGGCGGCGGAGCAGGGGCCCCAGACGGTGAACTGGGAGGGCGGGCGCTGCCGCCGCTGACGTGCGCCAGGTCACCGACCAGATGCCGGAGGCGAGGGGGAGGAGTCCGACAGGTACCGGCCGCTGTCGCTCCTGCGGCCACCCCCGCCGATGGCCCGTTCACCAGTGGCGCAGGAGACGTTCCTCGTGGACGCGGTGGCCGACGCCGGGGCGTTCACCGTGTCGCTGACCAGACGGGTCGTGCCGTTGTGGACGTGGGACCAGCGGGCGGCCTGGCGCCGGGTGACGGGATCCCCAGGTCGGAACGTGCCGTCGTCGAAGCCGGCGGCGATCCCGTGGTCGACCAGCAGGTCGATGTGCTCCTTGTGGGGGAGGGTGTCGGGCACATCGGTGAACGTGGTCGCCAGGGCGACACCGGCGCCGACCGCCAGCAGCGCCGTGGCGGCCACGGTGATGGGTGAGCAGTCGGGCCCGGCGAGCGAACATCGGGCACCTCCTCGTCGGTGGGAGTCGATCGTCGTCCTGGGCGCGGTGACCGGTCAGGGGCCAAGGCCACGAGCCTCACGCCGGGATGGCCGGGGCCCGGGACGATGGTCCCGAGGCGAACGACCCGCAGGCAGGAGGATCACCGGCGTACCGTCGCGTCCGTGGGTCGTGGGGCAAAGGTGGTGGCGGGCGTCGTCGGGCTGGCGGTGGTCGGCCTGGGGTTGGTGGCGGTCATGACCTCGGCCGACGACGGACCCGACGATCGGGAGGGTCCCACCGTGACCGCAGCGAGCGCCGCGGTCGACCCGGAGGACTATGCCGAGGCGGTCACCACCGCCTGCACCGACGGGCTGGCCCGGGCCGAGGCGGTGGGCTACGACGAGAGCAGCCGGGCCGGCGCCGAAGCCATCGACGAGGTGGCGGCCACCCTGGCCGCCATCGCACCTCCCGAGGGCGGCCAGGAACGGGCCCAGGCGCTGGTCGACGGGGTGATCGACTACGCCGAGCTCTTCCGCGAGCGTGACGACGATCCCGAGGACTTCAGCCAGCGCCAGAACGAGTTGACCGTGGTCATCGCCGCCCGGGCCGACCTGGTGGGCGCCGACTGCGGCGAGGGCGAGTTCGTGCTCTTCGCCGCCCAACCGGCCGATCCCGACGACGTGACCGCCGCCGGGGACCCAGCTCTGAGCGACCGGGCCGCGGCCTGCTTCGAGGGCGACCTCGGGGCCTGTGACGACCTCGGCGAGAGCGACTCCGCCCTCGTGTACTACGGCATCACCTGCGGTGGCCGTCTGCTTCACGAGGAGGCTGACGACCGCTACTCCTGCGTCGAGACCTACGCGGGCGAGCGGCTGGTCAGGTGATGAGTGGGCCGGCGGTGGTCCACCAGCGCCAGAACTGGCGGACGGTGGTGCCGGGGGCGATGGTGGCCTCGCTCAGGATGGTGGTGGGGCGGTTGGTCCACACCAGGTAGGCGTCGCCGTCGGCCTGGAAGGCGCAGAACACCCGGCCCCGCTCGACGTCGCTCACGGTCAGGGTGCCCTCGAACGGGCAGGTGTTGACCTCGCCGGTGTTGCTGTCGACACCGCCGTTCTCCCGCAGGATCCGGTACTCGTCCGACATCAGGGTGACCGACGGGTACTCGGAGTAGAAGACGATCGAGGACCGCGAGCGCGGGGTGCACTGGACCGAGGAGATCTCGTTGGGTCGCAGCTCGGCCCGCACGCAGGTGTTGCGGAACGACGCCGGCACGTGGGTCAACAGGGCCTGCTCGGCGGGGTTCGGGAAGGCGTTCGCCTCGACGGGGGCCTCCCGGTCGACCAGGTCGGCCCACCACTGGTAGAGGGTGCCGTCGTTCTCGTCGGTGCGCAGGGCCTCGCCGAGCAGTTGGGGCTCGTCGAGGGTCCAGGTGATGCCGGAGCCCCCCTCCCCGTCGAGGTAGCAGGCCACCTGACCGGCCACGCCCTCGGGGTCGTCCTGGGTGGCCCAGCTGTGCACGGCGTAGCGGGAGGTCGTGCAGTCCTCGTCGCTGGCCAGCGGCTGGGCGGCCCGCTCCTGGTTGTCGGCGAAGGCCTGACCCAGGTCGTCGCGGTCGTCGTAGGCGACCAGGGTCATCTCGGCGATGCCGTTGCCCGGGTCGCAGTCCATCTCGGCGACGATGTCGTCGTCGTCGATGTCGGCCACGTCGCCCAGCTCGCAGTCCTCGCGGAGGGCGGCGGGCAGGTCGTCGTAGACGTCGTCGGCCGCCTCC
>CAYTJS010000454.1:0-2312 GCA_964438115.1 uncultured Iamiaceae bacterium | reverse complement strand
TGCCGCCCTAGAAATCGCCGCATGACCCCTTGACAAGAACATGGGGACACCCCCCTTCCGATGTGCCGCGGACCCCCTGACCGCGGTCCGCCAGAGTCAACTCCCCGGCCGACCACCCGTCAACCGCCCGTGTACGATCCCTGACACGAGCGTCAGTTCCGGGGGGACGCCATGACGAACGTGGACCTGGTGCGGTTGGCGGCCCGACGCGGGCGCCTGGCCGACGCGTCGACGGTGGACGCGGTGACGGCCGAGGTCATCCGCAACTCGATGGAGACCGTCTGCTTCGAGATGGCCCAGTACGTCTCGCGGACGGCCACCACCCCGATCCTCAACCAGTCCAACGAGCGCAACGCCACCGTGCTCGACGCCCAGGGTCGGCTGGCCGCCCTGTCGGTGGGGATCCCCCAGTTCATGCTCACCAGCACCCTGCCGGTGCGCTTCGCCCTCGACTTCCTCGGCGCCGACGAGTTCCGGGAGGGCGACGTCTTCGTCGCCAACGACCCGTACCACGGAGGCGGGCACCTGCCCGACTACAACGTCTTCGCCCCGGTGTACGGGACCCTGCCCGACGGCACCCGGCGGATGGTCCTCATCTGCTCCATCCAGTGCCACCACGGCGACACCGGCGGCTCGGTGCCCGGGGGCTACAACGTCACCGCCACCGACGTCTGGGGTGAGGGGTCGCGCTGGCCCGTGCTGAAGGTCGTCGACCGGGGCGAGGAGCGCCGCGACGTCCTCTACGCCCTCACCGTCAACAACCGCCTGCCCGACTACCTGGGCGACATCCGGGCCCAGATCGGCGCCGCCCAGATGGCCGCCGAGCGCCTGGGCACCATGGTCGACCGTTACACGGTGCGCACCGTCGAGGAGTCGGTCGACCACATGATCGACTACGCCGCCCGCCGCTTCCGCGAGGAGGTGGCGGCCTGGCCCGACGGGGTCTACGAGGGCGACGCCTACGTCGACCACGACCCGCTGGGCAACCCCGACATCCACCTCCACGTGACGGTGACCGTGGAGGGCGAGCGCCTGATCGTCGACTACACGGGCAGCGACGACCGCGACGAACTGCAGGCGTGGTCCACCTTCGGCAACACCCGGGGCTACACGGTCGCCCAGATCGCCTCGATGATGGACCCCGAGATCCCCAAGAACGAGGGGTTCTTCGACGCCCTCGAGCTGGTCGTGCCCCCAGGCTGCGTGCTCAACCCGACCCCGGGCAAGCCCGTGTCGGCCGGCACCCACCACCCCGGCGCCGACATCGGCGAGATCATCGCCGTGGCCCTGCAGGAGGTGCTGCCCGAGCGGGCCGTGCCCCAGACCTACAAGACCGGCATCCCGACGGTGATCCGCGGCGTCGACCCCCGCACCGGCCAGGCCTTCACCGACCACTCGGCCGAGGTGTACGCCGGCTGGTGCAACGCGGCCAAGGGGATGGACGCCTGGGGCTGCCAGGCCGCCTCCTTCGGCAACCTCTGGAAGGCGACCGCCGAGATCAACGAGAGCCTCTACCCGCACGTCCAGTGGAGCCGGGACTACCGCACCGACTCGGGCGGGCCGGGCCAGTGGCGGGGGCTGTGCGGCAGCCACTACCGCAAGGAGGTACGGGTCCCCAGCCACGTCTACACCTACGTGGTGGGCATGAAGTACCCGATGCCCGGCATCGCCGGCGGCGGCCCGGGCGAGCCCAACCGGATGGTGCTGCGGGCCGACTCCGACGACCCCTTCGTCGTGGCCCACACCGCCGACTGGGTCCCGATGGCCGCCGGCGACGTCATCCAGTACGACTACGGCGGCGGGGGCGGCTGGGGCGACCCCCTCGACCGCGACCCGCAGGCCGTGCTCGACGACGTGCTGGACGAGTACGTGAGCGTCGAGGGCGCCGAGCGGGACTACGGCGTGGTCCTCACCGGGTCCCTGGACGACCTGACCCTGGCGGTGGACGAGGCCGCCACCACGGCCCTCCGGGCCACCCGGCGGGGCTGAGGTGGGCTACCGCATCGGCGTCGACGTCGGCGGCACCTTCACCGACCTCATCGCCGTCACCCCCACCGGCGAGGTCCTGCTCGACAAGACCCCCTCCACCCTCCACGACCAGTCCGAGGGCGTGCTCACCGGCCTGGGCCAGCTGGCCGAGCACCAGGGGCTGGCCCTGGGCGAGCTACTCGGCGCCACCGACCTGCTCGTCCACGGCACCACCACCGCCGACAACACGATGATCGAGATGGACGGGGCGGTGACCGGGCTGCTCGTGACCGAGGGCCACCGCGACGAGATCGAGATGCGCCGGGTCCACAAGGAGCAGATCT
>CAYTJS010000453.1:0-2321 GCA_964438115.1 uncultured Iamiaceae bacterium | reverse complement strand
CTCTTCGCCAACTGCGAGGACAAGGACCTGGCCCTGGCCGTGCTGCAGGCCTACAACGACTGGCACGTCGACGAGTGGTGCGGCGCCCACCCCGGCCGGTTCATCCCCATGGGCCTGCCCGTGCTGTGGGACCCCGAGCTGGCCGCCGCCGAGGTCCGCCGCCTGGCCGCCAAGGGCGTCCACTCCCTCACCTTCACCGAGAACCCCTCGACCCTCGGCTACCCCAGCTTCCACAGCGACCACTGGGACCCGCTCTGGACGGCCCTGTCCGACGAGGGCGTGGTCCTGTCCATCCACCTCGGGTCGTCGGGCCAGCTCGCCGTGACCGCCCCCGACGCCCCCGTCGACGTGATGATCACGCTGCAGCCGATGAACATCTGCGCTGCGGCCGCCGACCTGCTCTGGTCGCGGGTCGTCAAGAACTTCCCCCACCTCCGCTTCGCCCTGTCCGAGGGCGGTACCGGCTGGATCCCCTACTTCATCGACCGCCTCGACCGCACCTACGACATGCACCACCTGTGGACGGGGCAGGACTTCGGCGGGAAGCTGCCCAGCGAGGTCTTCCGCGAGCGGTTCCTCACCTGCTTCATCGCCGACCCCGTCGGCCTGCGGCTGCGGCACGACATCGGCATCGACAACATCGCCTGGGAGTGCGACTACCCGCACTCGGACTCGTCCTGGCCCGACGCCCCCGAGGAGCTGGCGGCGGTGGCCAACGCCGCCGACGTCCCCATGGTCGACCTCGAGAAGATCGGCTACCGCAACGCCTGCGAGTGGTATTCGTTCGACCCCTTCGCCCACCGGCCGGCGGAGCAGTGCACCGTGGCCGCCCTGCGGGCCGAGGCCGGCGACCACGACGTGGCCGTCCGCTCCTACGACAAGGGCCGCTACGAGCGCCGCCGCGGCATCGAGATCGGCAAACTCGCCGCCAAGGCCACCGCCTGACCCACCCCCCTCCCCCATTCCGAAATTGCGTCGATTCGTTGCGCTGGGCGCAACACATCGACGCCAGAACGGGGTGGGGGGCCGGTCAGCGAGGGGTGACGCCGAAGGTCCGGACCTCGACGGCGCCGATGTCGCAGTCGTCGGGGATCCGGTAGGTCTGGTCGTACACGTCGACCCGGACCTCGCCGTCACCGTTGCGGGGCCGCCGCACCCCGCGCTGGTCCGTCGGGGACGAGCCCTGGAAGCCGGCACAGGGCTGGGCGACCACCGGGCCCGGACCGTAGGACCGCTCGATGGCATCGATCAGGCGGCTGCCGACGAGCGGGAGCCGGGTGCGGGTCCGGCCGCCGTGGTCCCCCAGCGGGCCCAGGCGGGGGTCGCCCACGGTCATGCCCCGGCCGCACGACCGGTCGTCGCTCCACCCGCGGATCTCCGTGAGCTGGCCCAGGGTGCCGGCGCAGTTGGCGCCACCGCCCGTGCGCTCGGCCACGACGGAGAAGAAGAGGTAGACCGGGTTCACGGTGTCGAGGTGGACGTTGGCGCCGCGGGGCGCCGAGTTGCCGGTGACGGTGAGGTAGCCGGCTCCCGACAGCTGACCGTTGGCGAACCACAGCCCGCCCCCGCGAACCGAGGCCACGTTGGCCACCACCGTGCTGGTGTCGATGAACGACCCGCCCGTCAGCGCCAGCGCGCCCCCGCGCCGGGCCCGGTTGCCCGCGAGGGTGCTGGTCCGCACGGCGTAGTCGCCGACACCCGTCGAGGCCAGCGGGCCGATGGCCCCACCGTCGCCCAGCGGCGCCCGGTTGCGGACGAAGTTGGACGCCCGCACGACCGGGAACCACGGCTCGGCCGTGCCGTCCAGCGCACCCCCGTCGCCGGTCTGGGCGACGTTGTCGACGAAGTCGGAACGCAGCACCGTGGCCGATGCCGCCGCCTCGACCGCCCCGCCGCTGCCGGTGGCCCGGTTCCCGGTGAAGATGGCGTCGACGATGGTCAGGTCGGAGCCCTCCCCCACCAGCACGGCCCCGCCGTCGCCGGTGGCCGCGCCGTTGCGCACGCGGATCCGGACCAGCCGCACCGCGGCATCAGTGGGCGAGTCGACCACCAGCAGCCGGTTGGCGGCGGCGCCGTCGAGGGTGTGCCCGTTGCCGTCGACGGTGAGGGGACGGGTCCCGGAGTAGACGGGATCGGTGCCGTCGTCGACCACGACGTCGGCGCCCAGTTCGATGCGGTGGGGGCCGGAGCCGTCCCCCGAGAGCGTCGCCAGCGCCGACCGGTACCCGGCCTCGTCGGTGACCGTCACGGTGGTCGCCGCCGCCGGTGGGGCCGCCACCGGCGAGAGGAGGGCCGCCAAGGTGACCGAGGCCACCACCGAC
>CAYTJS010000452.1:0-2350 GCA_964438115.1 uncultured Iamiaceae bacterium | reverse complement strand
GAGGGCCTGGGTGTCGGTGGCCCCGCCGAGGCGGTCGAGGATGGCGGGCACCAGGCGGGCGGCCACGTAGAGGCCGAGGGCCAGGCCGATCCAGGAGGCGGCCCGGGTGACGAACCCCAGGCGCCAGGCCGCCACCGCCGCCGAGGCCGCGAGCAGCAGCGTGACGACGTCGAGGGCGTTCACGGGCCGACCCGGTCCTACCCCGGGGCCCGGGCGTGGGTGAGGAAGCCGGTGTGGGCGACCATCCGGTGGTCGGGGCGCACCGCCATCCCCTCGACGTGCCAGGTGCGCTGGAGGACCTCGACGGTCTCGGCGCCGAAGAAGCCGGCGCCTCGCAGGGCCTCGTGGAGCTGGCTGACCTGGATGACCGACGGCGTGTAGGCGACGAAGATGCCCCCGGGCACCAACGCCTTGGCCGCGTGCGGGACGACGTGCCACGGCTCGGGCAGGTCGAGCACGACCCGGTCGAGGCCGACCTCGTCGATGCCGTCGTAGCAGTCCCGGATCTCGACCCGGTAACGCTCCAGGGCCTCCTCGCCGAGGAAGTCGGCCACGTTGGCCCGGGCCCGGGCGGCGAAGTCCTCCCGCAGCTCGTAGCCCACGATCTCGGCCCCGGCCCGCAGCAGCGTCATGGACAGGGCGCCGGAGCCGATGCCCGACTCCAGGATGCGAGCGCCCGGGAAGACGTCGACGAGCAGCAGCAGCGGCCCCAGGTCCTTGGGGTAGATGACCTGGGCCCCCCGCTTCATCTTCAGGACGAAGTCGGTGAGCGTCGGGCGGATGACCCGGTAGGTGACCCCGGAGTTGGCCCGCAGCAGGGCCCCCTCGTGGGCGCCCAGGATCTGGTCGTGGGGCAGGATCCCGGCGTGGGTGTGGAACTCACCGCCCTCCTGGAGGCGGACGAGGTAGCGCCGCTCCTTGCCGTCGATGAGCAGCACCTGCTCGCCGGGGCGGAGGGGGCGGCCGTCGGTGGGCTCACCGCTCATGCCGACCGCCGAACGGGCGGGGCCACCGGCCGGGCGCCGCCGGCCCGCTCGACGACCCGGCAGAAGGCGCACACCCCGCCGGGGGTCGGGGCCCCGCAGCTCGTGCACGGCGCCAGGGCGGTGTCGGGCCCCCCGGTGTCGGCGGCGTCGGCGAAGCGCTCGGCGGCCCGGTCGAGGAAGCCGAAGTAGAACTGGTGCTTGCTGCCCGGCGAGGTGGCCTCGATGGTGTTGAGGGCCTCCTTGTAGCCGAGGTGGCGGTTGCCGGCGGCCATGGGGCACTCCTCGACCTCGTAGTCGATGCCGGTGAGGATGCAGTAGGCGGCGGTCTCGCGCTCGCCGAGGCGGACGAGGGGCTTCACCTTCCGGGGGAAGCCGTCGCGGGCGGCCAGGACGGGGGCCTGGCGGGCCAGGTACTCGGGCTCCCAGTGCAGGACGTTGCCGAAGAGCACGGCGGCCTCGTCGTCGAGGTTGTGGCCGGTGGCCAGGGCGTCGTAGCCGTGCTCGAGGGCCACCCGGTCGAACACGTGGCGCTTCGAGATCCCGCACACCGAGCACGGCGCCCGGCGGGCGGAGCGGGCCCCGGTGGGGATGTCGTAGCCGTACTCGTCGCGGAGGTCGACCTCGTGGAGGGTGAGGCCCCGCTCGGCCGCGAAGGCTCGGGCGAAGGTGGCGGAGGACTCGCTGTAGTCGCCGATGCCGAGGCCCACGTAGAGCCCGTCGACCTCGTAGCCGAGGGCGAGGAGCAGGTCCCACACGGCGAGGGAGTCCTTGCCGCCGGAAACGGCGACGAGCACCCGCTCCCCCGGCGTCAGCATGGTGAACTGGTCGATGGCCTTGGCCACCTGGTCCCGGCACAGGCGCAGGAAGTGCTCGGCGCAGAAGTTGGCGTTGTGGCGACGGACGTCGATGACCGCCGGCTCCTTGCAGACACGGCACTTCACCGGACCGGCTCCCTCACGCCTCGCCACCGGAGATCACCGGCCGGATCTCCACGACGTCGTCGTCGGCCAGGAGGGCGTCGCCGGGCACGATCGTGTCGCCGGCGACCACCAGGACCGACTCGCGGTTGACCTCGAGGCGATCGAGCAGGGCGTGCACGCGCATCGGCCCGGCGACCTCGAGCTCGCGACGCGGGTTGCGGAGCAGGACCTTCACCCGCCCAGTGTGCCCGGACCAGGACCGGGCGAGGTCGGCTCGGCTACGGCTGGTCGCCGGTGCGGGCGGCCCGGCGCCGTTGCCGGCGGGTCGGGTGCGGGGTCTCGCGGGACAGCACCAGGGTCTCGCCCGGCTGGAGCTCCCCGCGGTAGACGACCTCGGCCTGGGCGGTGCGGGCCTACCAGATCGCCGCCACCCGCCAGGCCGAG
>CAYTJS010000451.1:0-2364 GCA_964438115.1 uncultured Iamiaceae bacterium | reverse complement strand
CAGCGCCACCGAAGCCAAACGCACCCGCCCCGACTGGATCGCCCCCGAGGTTGAGGCAGCGACGACCCCCGGCCCGGAAACGAGCGACTGAAGTGGACGCTGCCGGCGATCACCCGAGGTTCGAGGTGCGGGAAACGAGACCTTGGGAATCGGTGACGTCCACCGTCGCCGTGGCGTTGACCGTGACCGCCGTCGTGGTGCTCGGTTCGTGTTCCCGAGGGGGCGGCGCCCCTTCGCTCCGGAGCGCCCAGCTCGACCCGGACGGCAGAACCCTGGAACTCGAGTTCGCCGTGTGCAACCCCTCGCCGTTCGAGGCGGAGGTACGAGAGACGCCGTCGGACGTGGTGCTCAGCTTGTCCGTGGGCGACGGGACGGCGGAGGACTGTGCCGCCGTCATGCGCGTGGTCCTGGATCAACCCCTGGCTGATCGCCCTCTGATCGTGGACGGCGGCGAGATCGACGTCCAGCGATTGGGGACCGACTGACTCCGGTCCACCTGGGAGTCGATCAGCAACAGACCACGCCGAGCGACCCGGCCCGGGCCGAACGGGGTGGCAGCAACGTCACCGAGCGCCCTCCGCCAGGAGCAAGGTGACGGAGCGCCCTCAGCCAGGGGTGACGCCGGGCGGCCTGCGGCCGCCCGGCACGCGAGACGCTCAACGACGGCGACGCCGGCGGTTCCCGAGCGCAGCTCGGGAACCGCAAGTGTGATGGTGCCGAGCGTCAGCGAGGCAGCGTGACGGCGCCGCGTTCGGCGCCCTGGGCGAGGCTGGCGTACTTGGCCAGGACGCCGGTGGTGTAGCGGGGCTCGGGGAGGGTCCAGGCGGCCTTGCGGGCCTCGAGGGTGGCCTCGTCGAGGTCGACGTCGATGGTGTGGGCCACGGTGTCGATGGTGATGCGGTCGCCGTCGGCCACGAAGGCGATAGGGCCGCCGTCGACGGCTTCGGGGGCCACGTGACCGATGCAGAAGCCGTGGGTGCCGCCTGAGAACCGCCCGTCGGTGACCAGGGCCGTGTCGGCGCCCCGGCCCACGCCCTTCAGGGCGCCGGTGACGGCGAGCATCTCGCGCATGCCCGGGCCGCCCTTGGGGCCCTCGTAGCGGATGACGACCACGTCGCCGGGGTTGATGCCCCCGGCCAGGATCTCGGCCATGGCGGCGTCCTCGCCCTCGAACACCCGGGCGGCGCCCTCGAAGCGGTCGACGTCGATGCCGGCCACCTTCACCACCGCACCCTGCGGCGCCAGCGAGCCCCGCAGCACGGCGATGCCGCCCCGGTCGTGGATGGGGTCGCTCACGGGGTGGACCACCGTGCCGTCGGGGGCGGGCGGGTCCAGCTCGGCCAGGTTCTCGGCCATGGTCCGGCCGGTCGCGGTCATCACGTCGCCGTGGAGGATCCCCTCCTCCAGCAGGTGGGCCATCACCACGGGCACGCCACCGATGCGGTCGACGTCGCTCATGTGGAACTTGCCGTGGGGCTTGGTGTCGGCGATGTGGGGGGCCCGGGCCGCGACCCGGTTGAAGTCCTCCAGCTCGAGGTCCACGCCGGCCTCGTGGGCGATGGCCAGCAGGTGCAGCACGGCGTTGGTCGAGCCGCCCAGGGCCATGACCACGGCGATGGCGTTCTCGAAGGCCGGCTTGGTCATGATGTCCCGCGGTCGGATGTCCTGGCGCAGGAGCTCGACCACGGCCTGGCCCGACAGGTAGGCGTAGTCGTCGCGACGGCGGTCGACGGCGGGGGGCGACGCCGACCCGGGCAGCGACATGCCCAGGGCCTCGCCCACCGAGGCCATGGTGTTGGCGGTGAACATGCCGGCGCACGAGCCCTCGGTCGGGCAGGCGTTGCGCTCGATGCTGTCCAACTCGGCGTCGTCGATGGTGCCGGCGGCGTGGGCGCCCACGGCCTCGAACACGCTGACGATGTCGAGGACCTCGCCGTTGTGCTGGCCGGGCAGGATCGACCCGCCGTAGAGGAACACCGACGGCAGGTTGAGGCGGGCGGCGGCCATGAGCATGCCGGGCAGCGACTTGTCGCAGCCGGCGAAGGTGACGAGGGCGTCGAGGCGCTCGGCGTGCATCACGGTCTCGACCGAGTCGACGATGACCTCGCGGCTGACCAGCGAGGCCCGCATGCCCTCGTGGCCCATGGAGATGCCGTCGCTCACGGCGATGGTCGTGAACTCGATGGGGAAGCCGCCGGCGGCCCGGACGCCCTCCTTCGAGCGCTTGGCCAGCCGGTCGAGGGGCAGGTTGCAGGGCGTGACCTCGTTCCAGGACGAGGCCACGGCCACCTGCGGCTTGTCCCAGTCGGTGTCGGTCATGCCGATCGCCCGCAGCATCGCCCGGGCCGGGGCCCGCTCGAAGCC
>CAYTJS010000450.1:0-2370 GCA_964438115.1 uncultured Iamiaceae bacterium | reverse complement strand
GGGAAGTGGAAGGTGGTGAAGGTCAGGCCCTCGGGCAGGTCGGGCTGCAGGCGCACGTGCATCTCGACCGTGCCGCGAGGCGAGCTGACCCGCACCCGCTCGCCGTCGGCGACCCCGAGGCGCTCGGCGTCGGCCGGGTTCACGTCGAGGTCGGCGCCGCTGCGGATGGGCGAGTCGAAGTCCCCGGACTGCACCCCGGTGTTGTAGGAGTCGAGCGCCCGACCCGTGGTGAGGCGCAGCGGGAACTCCTCGGTCAGCTCCTCGACCGGGCCGGCGTGCTCGACCACGCTGAACGGCGCCGCGGGGTGGCCACCCCGGTCGGGCTCGCGGAGCCAGCCGTGCAGGAACGGGCTGCCGGGGTGGTCCTCGTCGGGGCAGGGCCACTGGAGGCCGCCCTCGGCCTCCAGGCGCGCATAGGTCATGCCCCGGTGCAGCGGCGACAGGGAGCGCAGCTCGTCCCACAGCTCCTGCGGCGTCGGGTCACCCCAGTCCTGGCCCATCCGGCGGGCCAGGGCGGCGAGGATCTGGTGGTCGTGGCGGGCCTCGCCCGGCGGTGGCACCGCCGCCCGCACCCGTTGGACCCGACGCTCGCTGGAGGTGACCGTGCCCTCGGACTCGGCCCAGGCCACCGACGCCGGCAGCACCACGTCGGCCAGCTCGGCGGTACGGGTGAGGAAGATGTCCTGCACGACGAGGTGGTCGAGGCCGGCGAGCAGGTGCCGGGCGTGCTCGACGTCGGCCTCGGAGTCGGCCGGGTTCTCGCCGATGACGTAGAGCCCGGTCAGCTCACCCCGCTCCATGGCCTCGAACATGAGGGTCAGGTGCAGGCCCGGCTCGGGGTTCAGGGGCACGCCCCACACGGCCTCGAAACGGGCCCGGGCCGCGGGGTCGGCCACGTCCTGGAAGCCGGGGAGCTTGTTGGGCAGGGCGCCCATGTCGCCGCCGCCCTGCACGTTGTTCTGGCCGCGCAGGGGCACCAGCCCCGAGCCCCAGCGCCCCACGTGGCCGGTGAGCAGGGCCAGGTTGCAGAGGGCGAGAACGTTGTCGACGGCGTTGTGGTGCTCGGTGATGCCCAGGGTCCAGAGCAGCTGGGCCTTGTCGGCCTCGGCGTAGGCGTGGGCCAGTTCGCGGATGGCGCCGGCGGGCACGCCGGTTACGCCCGCCGCCCACTCGGGGGTGGCGGGCTCGACCGCCGCCGTGTAGAGGTCGAAGCCCGTGGTGGCGTGGGCGATGAAGGCGTCGTCGGTGAGGCCGGCGGCGATGATCTCGTGGCCCACGGCGTTGGCCAGGGCGATGTCGGTGCCCACGTCGATCCCCAGCCAGAGGTCGGCGAACTTGGCCGACGAGGTGCGGCGGGGGTCGACGCAGAAGAGCCGGGCCCCGTTGTCCACCCCGCGCAGGACGTGGTGGAAGTAGATCGGGTGGGCCTCCCGGGCGTTGGAGCCCCAGAGGACGATGGTGTCGGCCTCCTCGACCTCCCGGTACGAGGAGGTGCCGCCACCGGCACCGAAGACTGTCGCCAGACCGACGACGGAGGGCGCGTGTCAGGTCCTGTTGCAGGAGTCGATGTAGTTCGACCCCAGCACGGTGCGGGCGAACTTCTGCGCCGCGAAGTTGACCTCGTTGGTGGCCTTCGAGCAGGAGAACAGGCCGATGCCGGTCGGGCCCTTGGTGTCGAGCACGTGGCGGAAGCCCTGGGCGGCCCGGTCGAGGGCCTCCTCCCAGGTCGCCGGCCGCAGCTGCCCGTCCTCGCGGACGAGCGGCCGCTCGAGGCGGGCGCCGTTCGCCCGTCGCTTCCGTCGTGCCACGATCGGAGGCTACCCCTCGGGGGCGTAGAGGTTCAGGTCCCCGCCCCGGGCGAATCCGGCGAGCTGGAGCCCGGCGGCCCGCGCCGTGGCCACGGCCAGGGCCGAGGGGGCGCTCACGGCCACCACGGCGGCGAAGCCGGCGGCCCAGGCCTTCTGCACGATCTCGAAGGACGCCCGGCCGCTGACCACGAGGCCCAGGTCGCCGGCGGGCAGGGCCGCGGCCAGCAGGAGATGGCCGACCACCTTGTCGACGGCGTTGTGGCGCCCGATGTCCTCGCGGGCCACGACCGGGGCCCCGGCCCGGTCGAAGGCGGTGGCGGCGTGGACGGCCCCGGTGGCGGCGAACAGGGGCTGGTGGCCGGCGGCGGCGGCCACCGCGGCGCTGAGCACCTCGGCGGGGAAGGGCTCGACGCCGGTCAGCGGCGCCAGGCGGGCGGCCAGCTCCTCGAGCGTCGCCGAGCCGCAGAGGCCGCAGCTGGAGGTGGTGGCGGTGAGCCGGGGCGTGGGCGGCGGGGCCTGGCCCCCCGTCTCGACCGAGACCACGTTGAACTCGGTGTCGACC
>CAYTJS010000449.1:0-2372 GCA_964438115.1 uncultured Iamiaceae bacterium | reverse complement strand
CGGATCTGGCGTGCGTTGGTCACGCCAGGGCGGACCAGCTCACGCAATTTCGGGGTTTGGGGGGCGCGCCCTTGCGGAACGGGGCGATCCGGTGCGATGATGACACCGATGTAATTACACCGCTGTCCGCACAGGTCCCGGCACGGGGCCGGGGAGCGGTGGAGCCGGATGCTTGGGGAAGCAGGGCGGTGCGCCAACAAGGAGGCACACCAACATGAGATCGATCTTCGACGAGGGTGAAGACCTGACCTGGCAGGAGTACGCCAACTGCCTGGGGGTCGACCCCGACCTGTTCTTCCCCGAGCGCGGCGCGTCCACCCGCGAGGCCAAGGAGGTCTGCCGGGGCTGTGTCGTCCGGGACGACTGCCTCGAGTACGCCCTGGCCAACGGCGAGAAGTTCGGTATCTGGGGTGGCATGAGCGAGCGCGAGCGGCGGCGCATCCGGCGGCAGCGGGCCCTGGCCCGTGAGTCGGCCACCGTCACCGGCATCACCGGGATCGTCCACTCCGCCTGAGTCGGGCCTCGATCGTCCGGTCCGGCCCCAGGTCCAACTCGTCCCACCGGTCCGGGTCCACGGCGGCGAGCACCGCCTCGGGCACCAGCCCGACGAGCTCGGCCCCGGCCACCGCCACCAGGGCGGCCACCCGGTCGTAGGCCACCGCCGGCCCCACTGCCTCCGGGGCCACCAGGTTCATCGAGACCTGGACGCGGTCGCCCACGACCAGGCCCAGGGCCCGGATGCCCTCGCCCCGCACCGCCGCCGCCACCGACCGGGCCGCGGCCGCGTCGGGCTCGGCCAGCCAGACGTTGTAGGCCACGAGGGGAGGCCGACAGCCCACCGCCACCGCCCCCGCCCTGGGGTGCGGGTGGCCGGGTCCCTCGTCGGGGCCCAGGTCGACGAAGGCCCGCCGCCGCACCTCGGGCAGGCTCGGGGCGCCCTCCCCGTAGCGGAAGGCGGGCACCCCCAGCTCGGCCCCAATCCAGATGGCGAACTCGTCCCGGGCCCGGCAGGCGTCGGCCGGGGTGGAGCCGGCCAGGGCCACGAAGGGGACGACGTCCACCGCCCCGAGGCGGGGGTGCACCCCGTCATGGCCGGTCAGGTCGATGCGGGCCACCGCTTCGCGGGCCACCGCCCGGGGCGCCGTCTCGCCCACGAGCGTGAGCACGGCACGGTGGTGGTGGGGGTCCCGGTGCAGGTCGAGCAGGTCGTCACCGGCGGCGGCGGCCAGGGCGGCCAGCACCTCGTCGTCGCGTCCCTCGCTCACGTTCACCACGCACTCGAGCACCTCAGGGACCGCCCACCCCGGTTGCGCCACCCCACCCCGGTACGCTGCTCCCCGTGAACCTCGGTGCACCAGAACTGTTCATCGTGCTCCTCATCATCCTGCTCGTCTTCGGCGGCGCCAAGCTGCCGCAGCTGGCCCGGTCGCTGGGCCGGGCCCAGTCCGAGTTCAAGCAGGGTGCGGCCGACGCGAACAGCAGCACGACGGACGACTCGACCACGGCCTGACGCCGCCGCCGGGGCCACGGTCCCGGCCGGCACCACTGGCTAGCGTCGATCGGGAACCGGGCGCGCCCCGGCGTCGTTCCTCATGTCGAGCCCCACGCCACCATCGTCCCCGGTCCTCGGGGTCCCGACGTGGGAGGAAGTCGCCCGTGACTACGGGCGGTTCCTCTACACGGTGGCCTACCGGCTCACGCTGAACCACGACGACGCGCAGGACCTGGTGCAGGACGTGCTGCTACGAGTGCAACGAGGGCTGGCCACCTACCAGCCGGGCTCCATGGAGGCCTGGCTGTCGCGCATCACGACCAACGCCTTCCTCGACCGCGTGCGTCGGCAGAAGCGGCGACCCACCCACCCGCTGCCCGACGAGGAGCCCGACCGGGTCCTGCCCCCGAGCGCCTCGGCCGCCGACGACCTCGACGCCGCCGGCCTGCCCGCCCACCTGCAGGAGGCGCTGGCCGACCTGCCCGAGGACTACCGGGCCGCCGTGGTGCTCTGCGACGTCCTCGACTTCAGCTACGACGAGATCGCCGTCGCCCTCGACGTCCCCGTGGGCACCGTCCGCTCCCGCATCCATCGGGGTCGGGCCCGTCTGCGGGCCGCCCTGGAGGCCGCACCGTGACCGACCGACCACCACCCGACCCCGACGACCCGGGCGCCGACGAGGTGAGCGAGGACCCGGCGGCCGACGCCGACCTGCGCCGCCTGCTGCACGACCTGCCCGAGGTCGATCCGCCCGCCGGCTTCTTCGACGAGCTGATCCGGCGCCGTCGGCGCCGGGCCCGGGCCCTCGCCGCCGGCGGCCTGGCCGCGGCGGGTCTGGTGGGGGTCCTGGTCGTGTCCCACGCCAACGGCGTGTGGGGCG
>CAYTJS010000448.1:0-2376 GCA_964438115.1 uncultured Iamiaceae bacterium | reverse complement strand
GGCGGCCGGCTCGGCCCAGGCCTCCTCGGCGGGGGCGGCCCAGTCCCCGACGGGCTCCTCACCGCCGACGGCGGTCTCGGGCTCGTCGAAGATCGAGGCGACCGGCTCGTCGACCGACGCCGCGGCCACCGGCTCGACGGCCGCCTCGCCCAGGACCGGTTCGATGGCGGGGGGCTCGAGACCGGCCGGGGCGGGCTCGACCACCGGTGCCGGCTGCGGCACCTCGACCCCGGACAGGGCCGGTGCGGGACGGGGGCCCAGCGACTGCGGGTCCTCGACCAGCCGGTCGAGGGTCTCGCGGACCTCGCGGAGGCGGGCGCGCTCGCCGTCGAGGTGCTGCTCGAGGAGGGCCACGTCGCCGCCCAGGGCGTCACGGGCCCGCTCGAGCTGGGTCAGCTCGTCGAGCAGCTCGGCCCGCTTGAGGTCGATGGCCTCGCGCACCTCGGCCTCGGCCTCGGCGATGGCCCGCTCCCGGTGGCTGCGGGCCTCGGTGGTGAGGCGCTCGGCCTCGGCCTCGGCCTCGGCCACCTTGCGGGCCGCGGTCTCCTCGGCCTCCTTCACGGCGGCATCCGCGGTGCGCTGGGCCAGCAGCAGGGTGCGCTGGATGGTCTCGTCGCTCTCGGTGCTGGTCCGCGCCCGCTCCTCGGCCTCCCGGGCCCGCGTCTCGGCCTCGTCCAGCTTGGCGGTGGCCTCCCGCAGGCGAGCCTGCAGCTCCCCCACCCAGACCTCGACCTTCTCGCGGAACTCGTCGACCTCGTCGGCGTCGTAGCCCCGCCCCTTGCGGCGGAACTCGATGCCGGCGAGGGCCTCGGGCGTCAGATCCATGCCCCCAGGGTAGCGGTGGCCCGCGGCGGGACCGGGGACCCCTGGTCGGTCAGCAGCCCAGGAGGCCGAGGACGATGTTGATGCCGAAGAGGACCACGATGGGTGACAGGTCGAGGCCCACGTTGCCCAGGCGCACCGGCGGCAGGATGCGCCGGATCGGGCCCAGGACGGGCTCGGTGAGTGACATGGTCAGGCCGAACACCTGGCGCACGATGCCGTCGCCCTCGGTGGGGAACCAGGACAGCACGATCCGCAGGAGCAGGATCAGGAGATAGGCGAGCCCGAGCCCGCAGACGAGACCCACGCCGAGGGGTCAGCGGCGGCGGTCGAGGCCGCGTTCGGTGATGCGGCGGCGGTCCTCGTCGGAGACCTCGACGTCGGAGGGCGTGAGCAGGTACACCTGGCTGGCGACCCGCTCCATCTGGCCCCCCAGGCCGTAGCAGAGGCCGGAGGCGAAGTCGATGACCCGCCGGGCCAGGTCGAGGTCGGCACCCTGCAGGTTGACGATCACCGGCTGGCTGGCCTTGAAGCGGTCACCGAGCTGCTGGGCGTCGTTGAAGTCGACCGGGACGACGACCTGGGGCTTGGCCGTCGACACGGGGATGGGCCGCACCGCCCCCGACTCCTCGGCCGGCATCGTCGGCTGCGCCGGCGTCCCCGCCGCCACGGGGCGCAACGCGGAGATGGCCGGCTCCTCGACCACCGGCTCGGGGTAGCCCGGCTCCGACCGCAGCACCCGCAGGTCGGGGTCGTGGGCCACCGGGGCCTGGGGCTCGGGCCGGACCGCGGTCTGAGGTCGGGGCACCGATCGCGGGGCGACCGGCCCGTCCTCGTAGCCGTAGTCGTCGTACTCCTCGTCGGGACCCAGGCCCAGGTAGTGCATGGCCTTGCGGAACGGCGATGACATAGCGCTCACCAGTGTCGCACGTTCGCGCCCGGTCGCGGCGGACGGGCGCCGGCGACGGGTCGCGGCACGCTCAGGGGCGGGGCGGGCGGGACCCGAACAGGGCGGTGCCGACGCGCACCATCGTGGCCCCTGCCGCCACCGCCGCCTCGAGGTCCTGGGACATCCCCATGGAGCGCTCGGGCAGGTCCAGGTCGGTCGCCAGCTGGGCCAGCCGGTCGAACTGGGCGCGGGCCCGGTCGAGGTCACCCGCGGCCGCCACGCCCATCAGGCCCTGCACGTCGAGGCCCGCGCCGACGAGCTCGGCCACGAGGTCGCCGGTGGCCGCCGGCGGGCACCCCCCCTTGGCCTCCTCACCGGAGATGTCGACCTGGACCAGCACGGCGGCACCGGGCGCCCGGCGGGCGATCTCGGCGCCGAGGCTCGACCGGTCGACCGACTCCCAGAGGGCGACCCGGCCGGCGAGGGCCCGGACCTTGTTGCGCTGCAGCCGGCCGATGAAGTGCCAGACGGGTCGGGGCCCGGGGTGCCCGGCCAAGGCCTCGTCCTTGGCCACCAGCTCCTGGGCGTAGTTCTCTCCCAGTAGCACGGCTCCGGCGGCCAGGGCCGCCCGGGGGGCCTCGGGCCCGAAGCCCTTGGTCACCGCC
>CAYTJS010000447.1:0-2384 GCA_964438115.1 uncultured Iamiaceae bacterium | reverse complement strand
CCGACCGCCTGCGCGAGGTCGGCGGCGGACACCGGCCCATGCTCGCACCGGCGCCGCCCCGGGGGCGAGTCAACCCGTCCGGGGCTGGTGGCGCAGCTCGGGCACCAGGCCCGCCGCCTGCAGCTGCCGCAGCCGGCGCTCCTCGGCCACGTCGATGACCACGGCATCGTCGGCCTCCCGCCCCAGCAGGAAGGTGACGACGCAGTCCTCACACGTCGCCGTGTGCTGCTGCACACACTCGTCACAGTCGATCCGCATGCTGCGAACGGTACGGACCCCCTGTGACAGGAACCCGGCCGACCGGGCCACCCGCCGGACGGCAGCGAGCGCGGGCCGGGCCGTGGTGGGTCGCCGGTTGGTGGACCCTGGTGGGGGTCAGCGGTGGTGGGTGGGTTGTCGGGTGAAGGTGCGGCCGTCGGGGGCGGTGGCGGTGATGACACCGGTGATGGGCTCCCGTTCGAGTTTCCAGCGGGTGGTGTGGAGGAGGCGGTGGTGGCGGCGGCAGAGGAGGCAGCCGTTGTCGAGGTCGGTGGGGCCGTCGTCGTGCCAGGGTCGGAGGTGGTGGGCGTCACACCAGCGGGGTGGGCGGTCGCAGCCGGGGAAGACACAGCCGCCGTCGCGGGCGATGAGGGCGCGGCGTTGGCGGGGGGTGAAGCGTCGTTGGCTGCGGCCGAGGTCGATGGGGGCGCCGGTGGCGGGGTCGACGAGGAGGCGGCGGATCCAGCCGGTGCAGAGCAGGGCGGCGGCGAAGGTCCGGCGGGCGCGGGTGCCGTCGGGGTGGTGGCAGCGGCGGGCCAGGATCCGTTCGGCCAGGCCCGGTTCGGGGGCGGGGTCGAAGAGCTCGATGATGGGGTCGAGGTGGATGCGGCCGGGTTCGTCGGGGTCGGCGAGCAGGGCGGCGGCGGTGTCGGCGTCGAGGAGGACGTCGGCGCCACCCGGGCTCATGAGGTCGTCGCCGAGTTCGTCGGTGAGGACCCGGCGGAAGATGTCGATGACGATGTCGTAGTGGCGTTGCTCGCGGGTGCGGGGCGGTTCGGCGCCGTTGGGGGTGTCGGGCCGGTCGAGGGCCTCGATGGCGGCCCGGATGACCGCGGCGTCCTCGTCGGGGCCGTAGAGCTCGGTGTGGGCGGAACCGCCGATGGTGGCCCGGGACCCGAACCGGCGGCGGGACTCCTCTGGTGGGGGGCGATCATCGACCAGTTCGACCCACTGGGCGATGACCTGGGCGAAGTCGTCGAGATCGACCTCGGCGGCGAGTTGCACGAAACCGGCGACGCAGCCCTCGAAAGCGCTGATCCGGTGGCGGCGGGCCCGGACCAGGACCTTGGCCTGCGCGATGCCGAGGTCGCCGGCGTAGACGGCGCGGGCGACACGGGGATGGGCGGTGCACAGCTCGGCGACCTGGACCAGGGCGGTGGCCTCGCCCTTGGCCAGCCCGGTCCGGGACCGCAGCCAGGACACCGCGGTCACCGCGCCGTCGGCGGCCCAGGCGCTGCTGGCGTGCCAGCCGGCCACCGCCCGCACCAGCTCGACCTGCAGCGCCTCGGCCACCCCGACCAGCTCGGCCACCCGGTCGTTCTGCGCCGCCGCCGCCCACCCGGCGCGATCCTCGGCACCGAGCTCCTTGACCCCCGCCACGAGCTCAGCCACCGGATCGAACACACGTTCACCCTACCCACGCCCAGTGACACGAACCCGGCGGTCGGACGCCCCCGTCGGTGACCCCCGGAGCCGGGGCCGACGAGACCAGGTGGCCCTCAGCCGAACAGGGCGATGAGGGTGTCGCTGCCGATGACGTTGGCGCCACGGGCCCGGGCGCCGTCGCGGACCTCGCGATCATTGGAGACGACCACGACGGGGCGCTCGACGGGCACCGTCGGGATGCGGTCGAGGATGACGTCGTCGGCCAGCGCCCCGCCGCTGAAGCGCTCCGTGACCGACGGGGTCCCCTGGCGGACGGCCGGGAGGAGGTCCTCGGGGCCGTCGAAGACGACCTCGACGGCGGCACCGGTACGGGCCGCCAGCTCGTCCACGGCCCGCAGCAGCCGGCGGCGCTGGGCCTCGAGACCCTCGTCGGGCCAGGCCGCCTTGGCCACGTTGTACCCGTCGACCAGGGCCAGGGCCCCGGCCCGGCCGAGCAGGTGGCGGGCGCCCTCCCGGCTGTCGTCCACCATCCCACCGGGCAGGCGCACCGGCGTGCGGGCCCCCTCCCGGGCCGGTGGCTGGTCGAGGTCGACCGGCGGTGGCGGCACCTGGGCCACCACGGCGTCGACGGTGCGGGCCAGCGTGCGCGAGGCCCGCTCCAGCCGGGACGCCGCCTCCCGCAGGCCCTCGACGTCCACCCGGGGCTCGCCGGGGGTCGGGGCGGGCGGGCGCCGGGTCAG
>CAYTJS010000446.1:0-2395 GCA_964438115.1 uncultured Iamiaceae bacterium | reverse complement strand
CCGTCCAAGAGAAGCCCATTCCCGGCGAGACGGGGTTTGCGGGGAAGGGCATCCGCGTGGGCGTGGTGTCCGGCGGCTATGGTTCGGAGGGCGTGCTGGAGTTCCTGCGCAAGAGCAAGGGAATCGACGCCGTGCCCGTGGCCCTGGGCCCGGCGGCCATGGTCAACGCCGTGGTCACCGCCACCGAGGCCAAGACCCAGGCCCTGCTCGACGCCGGGGTGCCCGGGACGGGCACCGCCAGCGACGCCGTGTGCATCCTGGCGGCTCCCCGGGGCCCGGCCGAGGCCTTCGGCGGGCCCCGCTCGCCCTGGGGCGCCCGGCTGGCCCGCGCCGTCCACGGCGCCGTGGCGGAGCGCCTGGCGTGATCACCCTCCTGCTGGGCGGGGCCCGCTCGGGCAAGAGCGACGTGGCCCAGGCCCTCCTGGCCGACGAGGCCGCCGTCACCGTGGTGGTGACCGGGTCGGCCACCGACGCCGACATGGCCGACCGCATCGCCGCCCACCGGGCCCGGCGCCCGGCCCACTGGGTGACCGTCGAGGCGGGGGCCGACCTGCCCGCGGCGGTGGCCCGGGTGCGGGGCCCGGCCCTGGTCGACGCCCTGGGGACGTGGGTGGCGGCCTTCCCGGACCTCGACCCGCCCGTCGACGACCTGGTGGCGGCCCTGGCCGGCCGGGACGGCCGCACCGTGGTGGTGTCGGAGGAGGTGGGCCTGGGCGTCCACCCCGAGACGGCGGTGGGCCGGCGCTTCCGCGACGTCCTGGGCGCCCTCAACCAGCGGGTGGCCGAGGTGGCCGACGACGTCCACCTGGTGGTGGCCGGGCGCCTCCTGCGGCTGGAGCGACCCTGATGTGGGCCGCTCTCGGCTTCCTGACCGTCCTGGGTGGGTCGCCGGCGCCGGGCCCGACGACGCTGCGCTGGTTCCCCGGCGTGGGTGTGGGCTTGGGGACGGTCGTCGGCCTGGTGTGGTGGGGGGCAGGGGAGTGGTGGCCACCCCTGGTCGCCGCCGTGCTGGTGGTGGGCGTCGACCTGGCCCTCACCGGCCTCCTGCACGTCGACGGCCTGGCCGACACCGCCGACGGCCTGCTCGTGCACGACGCCGACCGCAACCGTCGGCTGGCGATCATGGCCACCCCCGACGTCGGGGCCTACGGCGCCGCTGCCGTGGCTCTGGTGCTCCTGGCCCGGGTGGCCGCCCTCGCCGCGCTCGCGCCCGACGTCGTCCTCCTGGGGGCCCTGTGGGGGGCCGGGCGCTCGTCGATGGCGGTGATCGCCGGCCACCTGCCCTACGCCAGGGAGCAGGGCCTGGCCTCGGCCTTCCTCGGCCCCGGGGCAGCCGCCGCCGGCGCCGTCGGGCTGGTCACCTGCCTCCTGCTCGCCGGCATCGGCTCGACCTGGGGGGCGGTGGCGGGCGTCATCGCCCTGGCCCTCGTCGCCGGCACCGTGGCCCGGGTCGCCCGCCGGCGACTCGGTGGCTTCACCGGCGATGTCCTGGGGGCGGCGGGGCTCCTGGGCGAGACCGCCGGGCTCCTCGTGGCGGCGGCCCGATGGTGAGGGAGGACCGCCTCGCCGGTGCCGCCCTCGGCCTCCTGGTCGACCGGGCCGTGGGGGAGCCACCCGCCGCCCTGCACCCCGTGGCCGCCTTCGGCACCGTGATGGGTGCCCTCGAGGACCAGTGGTGGGCCGACCGGCGGAGCCGGGGCGTGGCCCACGCCGCCGCCGGGGTCGGCATCGGCGTGGTGGCGGGCACGGTGGTGGGGTCGACCACGGCGGGGGTGGCGTCGGCCGCCGCGGGCCGGATGCTGCGGGACTCGGCCCTGGCCATCGGCGCCGACCTGCGTCGGGGCGACCTGGAGGGGGCCCGGGCCACCCTGCCGACCCTGGTCGGCCGCGACCCGTCGGGCCTCGACGAGTCGGGCGTGGCTGCCGCCGTGGTCGAGTCGGTGGCCGAGAACACCGTGGACGCGGTGGTGGCGCCCGCCCTGTGGGGTGCCGCCCTGGGCCCGCGGGGCGCCTTCGCCCACCGGGCCCTCAACACCCTCGACGCCATGGTTGGGCACCACTCGGCGCGTCACGAGCACTTCGGCTGGGCGTCGGCCCGGGCCGACGACGTCGCCGCCTGGGTGCCGGCCCGGGTCACCGCCGCCCTGGTCCTGGCCGTGGCGCCCCGGGCCCGGGCCGGGATCATCCGGGCCGTGCGCGACGACGCCCCCCGGCACCCGTCACCCAACGCCGGGGTGGCCGAGGCCGCCTTCGCCGGGGCCCTCGGCCTCGAGTTGGGTGGGCCCCTGCGCTACGGCGACCGGGAGGAGCGGCGCCCCACCCTGGGGTCGGGGCCCCGCCCCGGGCCGGGCGACATCGGGCGGGCCGTCCGGCTGGAGAACGCCCTGGAGGGCCT
>CAYTJS010000445.1:0-2399 GCA_964438115.1 uncultured Iamiaceae bacterium | reverse complement strand
GGCTTGTGCCTTTGTCAAGGAACAGGCTTTGCCACTTGCGGCGTACTACTTCGAGCGCCCCACGACCATCGACAGAAATATTCGTGGCCCGGAATTTCCGAGATTCGACCAGGCGGAGCAGCCCGGAAGTGCGCACCTGCACATGGTTGGCGGCCGTGCTCGTTGCCGTCGGGTGAGCCGGCTCGATCCAGTTCGTGAGCGGGCGACACGGCAGTTGGGTCGCCCGAAGCTGCCGACTTCGCCGCTCTGGACTCCGCGTGCGAGGATCAGGGCGTGAGTGAGTGGACGACGAGCCGGTCGCGACGGGCCGGCACAGCCAGGAGCGGCCAGCGATGAGGGTGCACCATCACAGCTACGACGCGGTGATCGTCGGGGCCGGCGGTGCGGGCCTGCGGGCGGCCATCGAGGTGGCCGGGAAGTGCCGGGTGGCGGTGCTCACCAAGCTCTACCCCACCCGGTCCCACACCGGCGCCGCCCAGGGCGGGATGTGCGCCGCCCTGGCCAACGTCGAGGAGGACTCCTGGGAGTGGCACGCCTTCGACACCGTGAAGGGCGCCGACTACCTCGGTGACCAGCCGGCCATCGAGATCATGTGCAAGGAGGCCATCGACGCCGTCGTCGAGTTGGAGCAGTTCGGCCTCCCCTTCAACCGCACCCCCGACGGCCTGATCGACCAGCGCCGCTTCGGTGGCCACACCCGCAACCACGGCGAGGCCGCCGTGCGCCGGGCCTGCTACTCGGCCGACCGCACCGGCCACATGATCCTGCAGACGCTCTACCAGCAGTGCGTGAAGCGCGACGTCACGTTCTTCAACGAGTTCCAGGTCCTCGACATGGTGTTCGTGGACGACGCCGACGCCCCCGCCGGGCGCCGGGTCGCCGGGGTGATCGCCTACGAGATGGCCACCGGCGACCTCCACGTCTTCTCCACCAAGGCCGCCCTCTTCGCCAGCGGCGGGTTCGGGCGGATGTTCAAGATCTCCTCGAACGCCGTCAGCCTCACCGGCGACGGCCCCGGCCTGCTCTACCGCCGGGGCATCCCCATGCAGGACATGGAGTTCTTCCAGTTCCACCCGACCGGCATCTACAAGCTGGGCATCCTGCTGTCGGAGGCGGCCCGGGGCGAGGGCGGCATCCTGCGCAACGGCGACGGCGAGCGGTTCATGGAGCGCTACGCCCCCACGGTGAAGGACCTCGCACCCCGCGACATGGTCTCCCGGTCGATCATGACCGAGATCCGCGAGGGCCGGGGGGCCGGTCCCGACAAGGACATGGTCTACCTCGACCTGACCCACCTGCCGCCGGAGCAGATCGACGAGAAGCTGCCCGACATCACCGACTTCGTCCGCACCTACCTGGGCATCGAGCCCAAGAAGGACCCGATCCCGATCCAGCCCACGGCCCACTACGCCATGGGCGGCATCCCCACCGACGTGGACGGCCAGGTCGTGGTCGACGCCGACAACAGCGTGCTGCCCGGCCTCTACGCCGCCGGTGAGTGCGCCTGCGTGTCGGTCCACGGCGCCAACCGACTGGGCACCAACTCGCTGCTCGACATCGTGGTGTTCGGTCGCCGGGGCGGCCGGGCCATGGCCGAGTTCGTGAAGGAGGTCGACGTGCCCGAGCTGCCCGAGGGCGCCGAGGCCGACGTCGCCGCCCGCATCGAGGCCCTGAAGGCCAGCACCGGTGGAGGCAACACCGCCGTCCTGCGCACCCGGCTGCAGGAGGAGATGACGGCCAACGCCATGGTCTTCCGCACGGAGGAGTCGCTGGCCCACGCCACCGGCGTGATCGACGAGCTGACCGAGGCCTACGAGACCGTCCAGATCGACGACAAAGGGTCGGTGTTCAACTACGACCTCACCGAGGCCCTCGAGCTGGGCTACCTCATCGAGCTGGCCAAGGTCACCGTGGCCAGCGCCCGGGCCCGCACCGAGAGCCGCGGGGCCCACTTCCGCGACGACCACCCGTTGCGGGAGGACGAGCACTGGATGAAGCACACCCTGGCCTACCGTGAGGACGACGGCGCGGTCCGCCTGGACTACAAGCCCGTCATCGGCGGCCGCTACGAGCCCATGGAGCGCAAGTACTGATGAAGGTCGAGATCTCCATCAAGCGGTACAACCCGGAGACGGACACGAAGCCGCACTGGGAGACCTACGAGGTCGATGTCGAGCCCACCGACAAGGTGATCGACGCCATCCACGAGGTGAAGTACCACCAGGACGGCACCCTCGCCCTGCGCCGCTCGTGCGTGCACGGCGTGTGCGGCTCCGACGCCATGGTCATCAACGGCGCCAACCGCCTGGCCTGCACCCTGCTGATCCAGGACGTGGGCGACAAGATCACCGTCGAGCCCATCCGCGGCCTGCCGGTCATCAAGGACCTGGTCGTCGACA
>CAYTJS010000444.1:0-2418 GCA_964438115.1 uncultured Iamiaceae bacterium | reverse complement strand
GCGGCAGTACGGTCGGCGGTCGCATGGAGGACCGCCTCTTCGACCCCACCCCGACCCTGTCGGTCACCGAGGTGCTGAGCCGGGCGCGGGTGGTCATCGAGCGGGCCTTCGGCGACGAGACCTGGGTCGAGGGCGAGATCCAGGCCCTGCGTCGCACCGACACCCACGTCTGGTTCGACCTGGTCGAGGGCCGGGGCGACGGGCGGCCCACCGCCCGCCTGCCGGTGGTGCTCTTCGAGCAGAACCGGCGAGGGGTCAACGCCCTGCTGCGGCGGGCCGGGGGGCGGCTACGCATGGACGACGGGCTCCAGGTCCGCATCCGGGGGCAGGTGACGGCCTACGAGCGCACCGGCCAGGTCCAACTGCGCATGACCTCCATCGACCCCAACCACACGATGGGCCTGCTCGCCGCCGAGCGGGACCGGGTCCTGGGCGACCTGTCGCGTGAGGGCCTGCTCGACGCCAACGCTCGCCGGGGCTTCACCGGGCCGCCGCTGCGGGTCGCCCTGCTGACCAGCCGGGGCAGCGCCGCCGCCGAGGACTTCCTGCACGAGTTGTCCGCCAGCGGCCTGGGCTTCGCCGTCCGCCTCCACGACGTCCGGGTGCAGGGCCGCGACGCCGAGCCGTCGATCGTGGCCGCCCTCGGCGCCGTCGAGGGGGTCGACGTCGTCGCCCTGGTCCGGGGCGGCGGGGCCCGCAGCGACCTGGCCGCCTTCGACGCCGAGGGCATCGCCCGGGCCATCGCCGCCGCCGAGGTGCCGGTCATCACCGGGCTCGGCCACGAGATCGACCGGGCCGTGGCCGACGAGGTGGCCCACACCGCCCTGAAGACCCCCACCGCCTGCGCGGCCTGGCTGGTCGAGCGAACCCGGGACTGGCTGGGCGGCCTGGACGACTGCTGGGCGGCCATCGCCGACCGGGCCCTCACCCACCTCGACCGGGCCGACGACCGGGTCCACCGGGCCGCCCGCCGCAGCGTGGTGGCCAGCCGCCGCGGCCTCGACCGGGCCGACCACCAGCAGCAGCACCTGGCCGCCGCCATCGCCCGACGGGCGCCGCAGGCCCTCGACCGCGCCGCGCGGCTCGTCGACCAGTGGGCCGCCCGGGTGTCGGCCTACGACCCGGCCCGGGCCCTCGAGCGGGGCTGGTCCATCACCCGCACGTCGACCGGCGCGCTCGTCCGCTCCCCCGCCGACGCCCCACCGGGCACCGACCTCGTCACCACCGTCGCCGGTGGCGACCTCACCAGCCGGGTGCCCGACCAGGAGGACCCATGACCCCCGATCCCCCCGAGACGGCCGACGACCCCGGCTACGCCGAGGCCCTGGCCGAGCTCGAGGCCATCCTCGACGACCTCGACGACGACCGCCTCGACATCGACGCCCTGGCCGCCAAGGTCGAACGGGCGGCCCACCTCGTCGCCCGCTGCCGCGAGCGCATCGCCGGCGCCCGCCTCGCCGTCGAGGAGGTCGTCACCGACCTCGACCCCGACCCACCATCGTGAGCAACGTGCTACCATGTCGCACATGGAGCGGATCGGCGTCCGTGAGCTCCGACGGGATGCCAGCCGGTGGCTGGCCCGGGTCCGGGCCGGCGAGACCTTCGTGATCACCGACCGCGGCGACCCCATCGCCCAACTCGGGCCGCTGAGCCGACGCCAGGGCTACGACGCCCTCGTGGCCGACGGCCACCTCGTGCCCGGCTCGGGCCGGCCCCTGACCGAGCTCCTGGCCGACCTCGAGGCCACCGCAGACGTGGGCGACGAGCCCTCGCTCTCGCCGATCCTCGACGAGCTCCGCGCCGACGAGCACTGAGCGTGGAGGTCCACTACCTCGACACCTCGGCCGTGGTGAAGCTCGTCCGACCCGAGGCCGAGACCGCGGCCCTGGTCGGCTGGCTCGACGGACGCCGGTGGGTCATCAGCGACCTCCACCGGACCGAGTTGCGCCGAGCGGCCGGGCGGGCGGGGCCGATGACCTCGGCCCGAGCCGACCGGCTCCTGGCCGAGGCCGCCATACTCACGGTCCACGGCGGGGTGTTCGACGATGCTGGTCGTCTCGCCCCCGCCGACCTGCGGTCACTCGACGCCCTGCATCTGGCAGCGGCCTCGACGCTGGGACCCGACCTGGCGGGGGTCGTCGCCTACGACCGTCGACTCCTCGACGCCGCCGCCGCACGGGGGATCACCACCCACTCGCCGGTCTGACCTGTCACCACGGAATGCAGTCGGGTGACTACAGTGGGTTGCCAGCGTGCGTCCCGATCCCGCCGCCGGGGCTGGCGACGCGGCCGCGACCGACGCGCGGCGGTCACGGCACACCGACGAGCCGAGGTCCCGGGCCCACCTGGACCCGGGGCCGGCGAGACGCTCGGGCCGGTCGCAGCCCAGGCCCGCACCCCGGATCCGGGCGATCCGCC
>CAYTJS010000443.1:0-2449 GCA_964438115.1 uncultured Iamiaceae bacterium | reverse complement strand
TGACACCGAGGCCGTGGACCGGTTGGTGGCCGCCGCCGAGGCCGCCGGCGCCGTGCTGGGCGCCGCCTCCGTCGAGGTGGCCGGCTTCGCCGACAACCGCTTCGACTCGGTCGACCTGCTCGACGTCGTGAAACGGGTCGAGGCCCACGTCGACCGCCATCGCCCCGAGGTCGTCTACTGCCAACACGGCGGCGACGTGAACGTCGATCACCGGCGCACCTTCGAGGCCGTCCTGGCCGCCACCCGGCCCCAGCCCGGACACCCCGTGCGCGAGCTGCTGGCCTTCGCCGTGGGCTCGTCCACCGAGTGGGCCTTCCAGACCCTGGCACCGGCCTTCGTGCCCCAGGTGTTCGTGGCCATCGAGGACACCCTGGCGGCCAAGCTCGACGCCCTGCGCTGCTACGAGGACGAACTGCGCCCGTTCCCGCACCCGCGGTCGCTGGAGGCCGTCGAGGCCCAGTCCCGGGTATGGGGCGCCCAGGTCGGCGTGGTCGCCGCCGAGGCCTTCAGCCTGGTGCGGGCCCGGCGCTGAACTCCCTGAAGGCGGCGCCCGTCCTGCCGACAAGAAGATGGTGCTGTCGCGCTCCGCGCCCACGGCCCTCTTCGGGGGGATCGCCGCCGCCGTCGTCGGGCTGAGCAAGCTCCACGCCAGCGAGGTCGGCACCTACGACTACTCCGGCTCGCCCCGGTTCGCCTGGTCGCTGGCCTACATCGTGATCCTGGGCCTGGCCGCCTACGGGATGGGCCTGCCCGACGTGCCCCGCACCCGCCGGTCGGCGATCATCTCGGCGGTGGCCGCCGCCGTGGTCGGCGCCCTGGGCATCTCGGTCGTGCAGCTGGCCGTGGGTGACACGTTGCTGCCCCGCTTCGTCGTGTTCGGCGCCGTGCTGGTGCTGGTGCCCTGGTACCTGCTGACCGTGAACCTGGCCCTCGACGGCCGCACCCAGGACGAGCGCCGGGACCGGGTCCTCGTCGTGGGCGAGCACCCCGACGCCCTGGCGGCCGAGCTGGGGCGGGAGCTGGTGGAGGGGGCCGAGTCGGCCGCCCTCGTCGTCGGCGCCGTCGCCCCCGAGGAGGCGGAGGCGACCGGGACCCGCCGACCGCTCGAGGAGCTGGTGGCCTCGACGGGCGCCACCGTCCTCGTCCTCGACCGGGTGGCCCAGGGGCGCCCGTCGGTGGTGACCCAGGCCTCGGCGGTCCACGCCGGCGGGACCCGGGTGCGCACCCTGTCGCTGTTCTACGAGGAGTGGCTGGGCAAGCTGCCGGTGGCCGAGCTGGAGCGGGTGTCGATGATGTTCGACATCGGCGAGGTGCACCGGCAGCGCTACACCCGCACCAAGCGTCTGGTCGACATCGGCCTGGGCCTGGCCGGGGCCCTGGTCCTCCTCGTCGTCACCCCCGTCGTGGTCGTGGCCAACCTCGTGGGCAACCGGGGCCCGCTGCTCTACCGCCAGACCCGGGTGGGCAAGCAGGGCCGCGAGTTCCGCATGCTCAAGTTCCGCACGATGCTGCCCGAGGGCTCCCAGCCCGCCGGGGCCTGGACCGGCGAGGACGACCCCCGCATCACCCGTTTCGGCGGCCTCCTGCGCCGCAGCCACCTCGACGAGCTGCCGCAGGTGCTGAACATCCTGCGGGGCGAGCTGGCCGTGGTCGGCCCCCGGCCCGAACAGCCCCACTACGTGGAGCAGCTCACCGAGAAGCTGCCCTTCTACGGGATGCGTCACCTCGTCCGCCCCGGCCTCACCGGGTGGGCCCAGGTGAAGTACGGCTACGCCGGCGACGAGCGCGACGCCCTCGAGAAGCTCCAGTACGAGTTCTTCTACCTGCGGCGTCAGAGCCTCTCCCTCGACCTGCGCATCGTGGGCCGCACCGTGCGCAGCGTCCTCGGGGGCGACGGGCGGTGAGCGGGCGCCCGCTGCGCGTCGTCCAGGTCATCACCAAGCTCGAGGTCGGCGGCGCCCAGGAGACGGTGCTGGCCACCGCCGAGTGGTTCCGGGACGACCCGACCGTCGAGGTGGTGACCCTGGCCGGGCCCGACGACGGCTCCGACGGCCTGCTGTGGGACCGGGCCCGGGCCGGGGGTCTCGACGTCCGGGTCGTGACCGACCTGCGCTGGCCCATCCGGCCCCGCCAGGACGTCCGGGCCGTGAGGGCCCTGGTCGCCGCGTTCGCCGACCTCGACGCCGACGTGGTCCACACCCACAGCGGCAAGGCCGGTCTGGTCGGCCGGGTCGCCGCCGGGCGGGCCGGTCGGCCGGTGCTGCACACCGTCCACGGATGGAGCACGGTCGTCACCGCCCGGCCCCCGCGGCGGCAGGTCTACACACTGCTGGAACGGGCCCTGGCCCGGCGAACCGAGCGCCTGGTGGTCGTCACCGAGCGGGACCGCGGGCTGGGCCTGGCCCTGGGGGTGGGGCGCCCGGAGCAGTACGTCGTCGTCCGCAGCCCG
>CAYTJS010000442.1:0-2475 GCA_964438115.1 uncultured Iamiaceae bacterium | reverse complement strand
CAGTACCAGAACGCCAACAACTCGGTGCGGGTCACCGACGAGTTCATGCAGGCCGTCGAGGACGACGCCGACTGGCACCTGCGGGCGGTCATGGACGGCTCGATCATCAAGACCGTGCGGGCCCGTGACCTCATGCGCCAGATCGCCCAGGCCGCCTGGGAGTGCGCCGATCCCGGCATGCAGTTCGACACCACGATCAACCACTGGCACACCGCGGCCAACACCGGGCGCATCAACGGGTCCAACCCGTGCTCGGAGTACATGCACCTCGACAACTCGGCCTGCAACCTGGCCAGCCTCAACCTGCTGAGCTTCCTGGACGAGGCCGACACCTTCGACGTCGAGGGCTTCAAGGCCGCCGTCGAGGTGGTGTTCACCGCCCAGGAGATCCTGGTGGGCAACGCCGACTACCCGACCGAGCCCATCGGCGAGACCTCCCGCCGGTTCCGCCAGCTCGGCCTCGGCTACGCCAACCTCGGCGCCCTGCTGATGGCCCTGGGCCTGCCCTACGACTCCGACGAGGGTCGGGCGCTGGCCGCCGCCATCACCGGGCTCATGACCGGCCACGCCTACGCCACCTCGGCGGCCACCGCCGCCCGCATGGGGCCCTTCGCCGGCTATGCCGACAACGAGGAGCACATGCTGCGGGTGCTCGACCAGCACCGCCAGGCCATGGCCGACGTCGACGAGGAGCTGGTCCCCACCAGCCTGCTCTCGGCCGCCCAGCAGGCCTGGGACCAGGCCTGCGAGACCGCCTCTCGCCACGGCGTGCGCAACAGCCAGGCCTCGGTGCTGGCCCCCACGGGGACCATCGGCCTGATGATGGACTGCGACACCACCGGCGTCGAGCCCGACCTGGGCCTGACCAAGATGAAGAAGCTGGTCGGCGGCGGCACCATGACCATCGTCAACCAGACGGTGCCGCGGGCCCTGCGCCGCCTGGGCTACACGCCCGAGCAGGTCGAGGCCATCGTCACCCACATCGACACCGAGAAGACCATCCTCGGGGCCCCGCACCTGAAGGCCGAGCATGTGGCCGTCTTCGCCTGCTCGATGGGCGACAACGCCATCCACTACTCGGGGCACGTGCGCATGATGGGCGCCGTCCAGCCCTTCATCTCGGGCGCCATCTCCAAGACGGTGAACATGCCCGAGGACGTGACCGTCGAGGACGTCGAGCAGCTCCACATCGACGCCTGGAAGCTGGGCGTCAAGGCCGTCGCCATCTACCGCGACAACTGCAAGGTGGCCCAGCCGCTGGCCATGGCCAAGAAGGAGGGGGCCGACGAGGGCGACGAGGCCACCGCGACCGCCGCCCTGGCCGGCACCCAGATCGTGGAGCGGGTCGTCGAGAAGATCGTCAAGGAGCCCATCCGCGAGAAGCTGCCCCGGACCCGCACGTCGCGGACCTTCGAGTTCCGGGTGGCCGACTGCAAGGGCTTCGTGACCGTCGGCGAGTACGAGGACGGCCGGCCGGGCGAGATCTTCGTCCGGGTCTCCAAGCAGGGCTCGACCCTGGCGGGGATCATGGACGCCTTCGCCATCGCCATCAGCCACGGCCTGCAGTACGGCGTGCCGTTGCGCAGCTTCGTCGAGGCCTTCACCGGCATGCGCTTCGAGCCCGCCGGCATGACCGACGATCCCGACATCCGCTTCGCCAACAGCCTGATGGACTACCTGTTCCGCCGGCTGGCGATCCTCTACCTGTCGCCGGAGGAGCGGGCCGAGCTGGGCATCCACACCATCGCCGAGCGCACCCAGCCCACGCTGCCGGGGGTCGAGGAGACGGTCACCCAGACCATCCAGGGCCAGGACGTGACCCCCGACCCGCCCTCCATCGAGTCGGCCTCCACGCTGGCCCTCGAGCTGGAGCTGACCTCGGCGACCGCGGCGCCGACGCCCACGCCGTCGCCCGCCCCGGTTGCCGACGTCAACGCCCCGCTGTGCATGCAGTGCGGCATCCAGATGCAACGGGCCGGCTCCTGCCACGCCTGCCCCAGCTGCGGCACCACCAGCGGCTGCAGCTGAGGGGCACCGGAGCGCGATCGGCGCCGATTCATCCGTTCCGGGCTCACCTACTCGCGCCCGTGCGCGAATACGTGGGACCAGAACGGAAGGCGGTGGGTCAGAGGGGGGCGAAGAGGACGGTCTTGGGGGCGCTCGCAGGGTCCTCCCAGGCCGCGGGGGTGAGGGCCAGGCGGTACTCCTTGCGGGTCACCGCGCCCCGGGTGATGGGGATGTCGGGGCGGAACGTGGCGTCCGGGAACCCGCTCATGACCGACGTCCCCGGGCCGGCGCCGTCCCAGTCGTGGGCGGCCCAGGTGACCGCGTCCTCGAGCCAGGCGGGGACGTCGCTGAACCCGTACGGGTCGAGCCCGACGGTGGGCGGCGAGCCGGCCAGCCGGTAGTCCAGGCGGGTGAGTTGGCCCCGCGTGATGGTGGCGTCCGGCTTGAACAGGTTCCCCGGGAAGCCCG
>CAYTJS010000441.1:0-2479 GCA_964438115.1 uncultured Iamiaceae bacterium | reverse complement strand
TCGACCATCACCCGCTCGACCGGCAGCCCCGCGGCCACGGCCCGGGCGGCCCGGGCGGCGAGGCCGGCACCGCCCTCGGCCGACACGTCGGCGTAGGACGGGGCCGGGTCCGGGACCCGGGGGGCCAGGCGCACGTGGGTGGCCACCACCGAGGCCCCTTGCTCGGCGGCGGCGGGCAGGAAGTCGGGGTCGGCGAAGCCGGAGATGTCGTTGCCCACCACGGCGCCCGCCGTGTAGCAGGCCCGGGCCACCGAGGCCCGGAAGGTGTCGACCGACACCGGGAGGCCGAAGCGGGCGACGAGGGCCTCGACGGCGGGCACCACCCGCTCCAGCTCCTCGGCCTCGGTGACCTCGGGTCCGGGACCGGCCTTCACCCCGCCCACGTCGAGGAAGTCGGCGCCGTCGGCCACGAGCTGCTCGGCCCGGGCGAGGAAGGCATCGAAGTCCCAGAAGGCGCCCCGGTCGTAGAACGAGTCCGGGGTCCGGTTGAGGATCCCCATCACCAGGGCCCGGTGGGTGATGTCGTACTGGTGGGGACCGAGCGCGACGATCACGCGGCGACGGTAGCGACCGGGCGACCCCGGGGTCGACCCGGACCAGCCACCGCTCTTCCGCCACCACCTCGGCCCGGAACGGCCCGACCGACGGCGCCGGCCCGCCGACCGTGTCGGCCACCGCCACGACCGTGCTCCCGCCCCGGGCCGCCACAACCGTGGCCACCGCCCGGGCGTCGGGCCCGGTGCCGCTCATCAGGACCAGGCCCACCCGCCGGATCCCCCGCCGGCGAAGGCCCTCGAGCACCCGGCCGGCCCGGGCCCGCCCGTCGACCCGGAGCAGCACCGCCGCCCCCGACCGCCACACCTCGGCTCCCGTGGCCACCGGCTCGGCGAGGAGCACGGGACGACGGGCCAGGGCGACCGCGGGCTGGGCCGCGACCAGTACCCCGGCGGCCACCGACACCGCCACCACGGGCCGCCACCGCCGGGCGATGGCCCCCGCCGCGGCGAGGCCGGCGACGGCGAGCAGATGGGGTGTTCGCAGCTCGCCCAGGGGAACGGCGGCGGCCGTGGTCGCCACGGTGTCGATCCAGGCCAGCAGCACCGCCGTGGGCAGGTGCAGCACGGGGGCCAGCGCGGGCACCACGCCGGCGACGGGCCCGGCGAGTACCCCCCAGCCCATCACCAGGCCCGCGGCGGGCGCGGCGGCCAGGTTGGCGGGGAGGGCCACGAGGGGGACCCCGCCGAAGACGGTCACGAGGAGCGGGGCGACCGCGGCCTGGGCGGCCAGGGTGACCGCGGCCGGGGCCCGCAGGGCGCCGGGACCGGGGAGCCGCTCGGTCAGCGGCCCGGCCAGGGCCAGGATCCCGGCGGTGGCCGCCACCGAGAGGGCGAAGCCGATGCTGTGCACCAGGACGGGATCGACCAGCACGAGGGCGACCACGGCCAGGGCGAGCGTGCGCCCTCGTCCCTGGGGGCGCCCGGCCCAGGTGGCCGTGGCCGCCGCCAGGGCCATGGCCGTGGCCCGCAGGACCGACGGCTCGACCCGGGTCAGCACGGCGAAGGCAGCCAGCAGCGCCACTGTGGCCCCCCAACGGGCCGAGAGGCCGAGGCGGGCCAGCAGCGGCGAGGCGACGACGAGGACGAAGGCGACGTTCTGGCCCGAGACGGCGAGGAGGTGGCTGAGGCCCGCGGCCCGGAAGTCGTCGGTGGTGGCGGCGTCCTGCCGCCGGTCGTCACCGAGCAGGATCCCGGTGAAGAGAGCCGAGCGCTCGGGGCCGAGGACGACGGCGCCGCGCTCGACGGCCCGACGCAGCGCGTTCAGCCCACCGGCGACGCCCCGGGCCGGCGTCGACCCGTGCACCTCGGTGACCACGAGGAGACCGACGACGTGACGCACCGCGAGGTCGGGCCGGTCGGTGACCCCGACCACCCGGCCGCTCACGGCCACCCGGTCCCCGGCCAGCGCCGCCGTGAGCGGCCCGGCCCCGGTCGCCGGGACCCGGGCCTGGAGGCGCTGGGACCCCCGGCGGACGTCGACCACCACCTCGTCCACGTCGACCTCGGGGTCCCCGACCAGGGTGACCGTCGTCCGGTCGATGGTGTCCGGCGCCGCCGGGCCGAGACCGGCCCAGGCGGCATGGCCGAGCCCGGCGGCGAGCACGAACGCACCGAGGACAAGGAGCCACGGGAGGCGTAGGGCCAGGGCGACCAGCACGACGACCGCCCCCAGCGGCCGGGGCACCGGTCCGGCCCACCAGGCCCCGCCGGCCACGGCCAGGGCCATCAGCACCGCCGCCCGATCGCTCACACCCCCGGTGCCCCCGGGGCGGGGGGCACCGTCGCTACCGTGGCCGCGTGAGCCGCCGTCCCCCGCCCGCCGCCGCCGGCCCGCGTCGGGGCCCCGCCGGCGGCACGGTGGCCCGGCCGGGCCAGATCCGCATGCTGGGCCCGTTCGTGGCCCTGCTGGTGCCCATCGGCCT
>CAYTJS010000440.1:0-2495 GCA_964438115.1 uncultured Iamiaceae bacterium | reverse complement strand
GTCCCAGGCCAGGGGCTCGCCGCCGGCCGCCTCGGCGATGGCGGTGACGACGTCGGCCTCGCCCTCGGCGGCCCACAGCGGCGACAGGTGGGTCTGGGGGTCGGTGCCCGGGCCCTTCTGGTTGACCTCCCGGTCGAGGTGGATGGCGAGCTGGGGGATCCGGGCCACCGGCCCACCGAGGTCGACCACCACGGTGCGGGGGCCGTCGGGGCCGCGGACGGTCACCCGACCGGCCAGCCCCAGGTCGCGGTCCAGCCACGAGGCGAGGAGAGGACCGCCGTAGACCTCGACCCCCAGCCGCTGCCAGCCGCTGCCCACGTCGGTGGGATGGGGTTTCAGGCGCAGGTTGGGGCTGTCGGTGTGGGCACCCACGACCCGCAGGGGCGCCGCCGGGTCCAGGCCGTCGGGCCCGGTGCCGGCGACGAGGGCGCCGCCCCGGCGCACGAACCAGCGCTCGGGCACCCTCGACCAGGACTCGGCCTCGATCAGCTCGGTGAAGCCGGCCGCGGTGAGAAGGCCGGCGGCGGTGGCCACGGCGTGGTACGGCGTGGGGGAGGCGTCGAGGTGGCCGACCAGGCGGCGGGCCGCGGCCCGGGGGTCGGTCGCCTCAGCCACGGGGGTCGGAGGCCGGGGCCAGGGGCTGCACCAGACGGCGGGCCACGAGGCGGTGGAGGACGTCGAAGACCGTGAAGGCACTGAGACCGGAGACGGCGATCACCTCGGCCACGGTGGCCCGCTCGGGCATGGTGGCCAGGACCTGCCACTCGACGGCGGTCACCGAGGCCACCGTGACCCCCGGGGCCAGGGTGGCGGCCCGGCGGACGAGCGTGCTGGTGTCGAGGCCCCCGCGGGTCGAGCGCCAGGTGTCGAGGCGCCGGTCGGCCTCGGTGAGGATGACCTCCACGGGGAAGCGGTACCGGGGCCCCAACTGGTGGGTGGCCTCGTCGAGGAACTCGTAGCGCTCGGGGCCGGGGGCCAGGAGCTCGACCACGGTGGCCACGGCGTGCTCCTCGAGCACCGACCGCAGGCGCTCGCTGTCGACCCGGTGGTCGTCGTCGAGGTGGGCGGCGATGTCGTGGCCCACGGCGGTGGCCGCCGTCCACGCCTCCTCGGGCACCGCGCCCGACCCGACCAGGATCTGGTGCAGCGACGGGCCCGAGGCCGACGTGGCCAGGTAGACCTCGCCGCCGGCCAGAGCCACCAGCCGCTGGTCGCCACCGTGGACCTGCAGGAGCCCCGTCCGGCCGGCCGCGGCCAGCGACCGCCGCACGTCGGGAACCCGCACCTCACCCAGGGGCCCGCTGAGGGCCGGCATCGCCTCCGACATCGGCGCGACCGTACCGCCCGGGGCCGGCCCGGCCCGGACACCCGCCCGCTCAACTCGGGACGGCCGGCGCCGATGGGGAGGACGCCCGGGACGACCTCCCGGGGCTGCCGACTGGAGCAAGGGCGAAGGATGAAGAGGAACGCCAACGTCGGGTCGAAGTTGCTGGCCCTCATCGCCGTGCCGGCCGTGGTGCTGGTGGCCATCGCCTCGATGGGCGCCCGCGACCGGCTGGACCAGGCCGAGGAGGCCCAGGTCGTCGAGGACGGTGCCGTCCTCGCGGCCACGAGCACGGCCCTGGTGCAGGAGTTGCAGGTCGAGCGGCTGATCTCGGCCCGGATCGTCAACGGCGACGACGCGGCCGCCGAGGACCTGGCCGCCCAGCGGGCCGTCACCGACGAGGCCATCGCCGCGTTCACGGCCGCCGGTGCCGGCCTGTCCGGTGACGGCCCGGTCGGCCAGCGGTACGACGCCGTCGTGGGCCAGATCGAGACCCTGACCGCGCTCCGCTCCTCGGTGGACGACGGCAGCGCCGCCCCCGAGCTGGTCCTCGACGCCTACACGACCTCCGTCGACGGCCTCCTCGAGCTCGACGCCGAGCTGGCCTCGACCGGTGGCGCCCCCGAGCTGGCCACCACCCTGATCGACACCACGACCCTGGCCCGGGCCAAGGAGGCCCGCGCCCTCCGGGCCGCCGAGGTCGCCGCCGTGGCCACCGTGGGCGAGTTCCGGACCGGCGACTACGAGTCGCTGGCCGAGCTCCAGGCCGAGGAGGAGCGCCAGTTCGCCCGTCTCGAGGAGTCCCAGGACGCCCAGCTCACCACGGCGGTGCGCAACGCCATGGCCACCGAGGAGGTGCGTGACGCCGACGCCCTGCTGGCCTCGGTCATGGACGAGGGTGTGATCGGCGGCAGCGGCGAGCCCGGCGTGAGCCCCGAGGACTGGCAGGCCTCCGCCCTCGGGTGGCTGACCCCGGTCCGGGCCGCGGAGACGACCTCGCTCGACGCCACCATCGCCTCGGCCGACGCCACCGCCTTCGAGGCCGACAAGGCCGCCCGCCTGTTCCTCATCGGCACGGCCGCCGCCGTCATCCTGTCGCTGCTCATGGCCTCGCTGCTGGCCCGGCGCATCAACCGCCGCCTCCAGCGCCTGACCGTGGCCGCCAACGAGC